>CAMALD010000169.1 GCA_945836355.1 uncultured Lachnospiraceae bacterium
TTTTTTATCTATGTAGCTCCTGGAACCATACCATACAATTTCCGTCTGCGGGTGCTGCACCAGCAATCGAACCAGCTCCTGCCCTGCATATCCCGTCGAACCAATGATACCAACCTTAATCATAATATAGCCTTCCTTTGTTTTTGATTTCATAATTATACATCTGTTATGAATATTATGCAAGATATTTTTTAAAAAAAGCGGATTCCTCTTTTTTTGCACTCCTGCACCACCGCTGAGACCGGAAGTCCCACGACATTCAGGTAATCCCCGTGAATTTCCTTTATATTCGGCGCAAAACGCCCCTGAATCGCGTAAGCTCCTGCTTTATCGGCATACTCGCCGCATTCGAGGTACTCTCTTATCTCTGCCTCTGTCATTGCATAAAAACCCACTTTTGTGCATACAGCGAAATCACAGTATTCAATTTTCCTGTCCGGATACTGAAAACACAGGGCTACTCCCGTATACACTTCATGCACATCGCCCTGCAGGGAAAGCAGCATTTTTACCGCATCCTCCGCGTCTGCCGGCTTGTTGAGAAGCTTTCCACGATGAGCCACCACGGTATCCGCACCTAATACCGTCAGTACCGTTTTCCCGCAATGGCACAGTTTTTCCTGCAGGCTTTCATCCTTTGTGCACTTATCAAACACCGCCCGCGCCTTGCCGGCTGCAAGCTGCCTTACATAGTTTTCCGGCGAGCCCGCCGTTTCCGGGCTCAGCTCTCTTTCATTAAAGTCCGACACCATCACTTCATGCCGGATTCCTGCCTGGCTTAAGATTTCCCGTCTCCTCGGCGAAGCCGACGCCAGAATCATTGTTCCGTTCATTTACCGTCACCTGTCTTAAAATATTCTCAAAAACCGGAACAAGCCCTCACTTATTCCGGTAAATCATAGGCACTGCCTTCGCATAACAGCAATTGTTCAGCGAATTCCGTATTTTTCAATGATATAATCCATATCCTTATCCCCTCTGCCGGAGAGATTTATCAGAATGGAGCCCTTGCCCATCTGCTTCGCCAGCTTCATGGCATACGCCACTGCATGGGAGCTCTCGATGGCCGGGATGATACCCTCCATACGCGAAAGGGTAAAGAATGCGTTGATGGTCTCCTCATCATCCACCACATCGTACTTCACTCTGCCCAGGTCATGAAGGAATGCATGCTCCGGACCGGAGGACGGATAGTCCAGACCGCTTGCCACAGAATACACCGGAGCCGGATCACCGTTTTCGTCCTTCAGCATAATGCTGTTAAAGCCGTGCATTACGCCCTCGGTACCGTATTGGAGACTCGCCGCATGGTCGCCCAGCTTCGGGCCTCGTCCCAACGGCTCCACACCGTAAATATCCACCGGATCGTTTAAGAAGCCCGCAAACATTCCTGCTGCATTGGAACCGCCGCCCACGCATGCCACAACGGCATCCGGAAGCTCACCGGTCAGCTCCAAAAACTGCTCCCTCGCCTCAATGCCCACAACACTCTGAAAATCACGCACCATCATCGGGAACGGATGCGGACCTACCACGGAGCCGATGCAATAAATGCAGTCCTTGTATTCTCTGCTGTATGCCGCAAACGCAGCGTCTACTGCTTCCTTTAGGGTTGCCAGACCCTCCGTGACTTCTATGACATTTGCACCGAGAATCTTCATGCGCGCAACATTCGGCGCCTGCTTTTTAATATCAACGGCACCCATATAGATATCACACTCCAGACCGAAATATGCCGCTGCCGTAGCCAGCGCTACGCCATGCTGTCCCGCACCTGTCTCCGCGATAACCTTCTTCTTCCCCATGTACTTTGCAAGCAGTGCTTCCCCCATACAGTGGTTCAGCTTATGCGCGCCGGTATGATTCAGGTCCTCGCGCTTTACATAGAGCTGTACATTGCCGAGCGAACCGGACAATCGCTCCAGATAGGAAACCGGGGTCGGCCTTCCCTGAAACTCCCTGCGGATACGGCGCAGCTCGCTGATGAACTTGCTCGACTTGCAGATAGTGAAATACGCTGCAGTTATCTCATCCATCGCAGCCTTTAATTCCGGCGCGATATATGCGCCGCCGTACTTTCCGAAATAACCGTTTTCATCCGGGTAGTTTTTCAAATAAGTGTCAAAATTGATATTATTAAAGTTCATAATCTGCTCCCCCTAATATGTTTTTACTACTAATCCCCTTGTAAATTGACCGGGATATGTGTTAAGATAAGAAAACAAGAAAATGTTGAAAGCTTGCATAATCTCCCAAAAGGGCAGCGCACAAAACGAGGTGGAATATGGGCACAAAAATCGACCAAAACAAACAGCAAAAAAAAGATACCCTTCTAAAGACTGCATTTCACTTATTCACTACAAAAGGTATCGCCAAAACATCCATCTCTGAAATTGTAGAAGCTGCAGGAATCGCAAAGGGCACCTTTTATCTGTATTTTACGGACAAGTATGATATTCGTAACAAGCTGATTGCCCACGAATCCTCCCTCATATTCAAGAAAGCAGGAGAAGCGCTGGCCGCCTCCGGCATCACAAATTTTGATGACCGGATTATTTTCATAGTCGACCACATACTAAACCAGCTCAACGAAAATCAGGCACTTCTGAATCTGATTAACAAAAACCTAAGCTGGGGTATTTTCAAAAACGCACTGATTCAGAATACCGAAGAAGGCGTCAATTTCAAGCATGTCTACGATCAGATGATTCAGGAATCCGGGACGCCGATTCGCGACCCGGAGGTTATGCTCTTTCTCATTATTGAACTGGTCAGCTCCACCTGTTACAGTGCAATTCTGTACCAGGAGCCGGTGGATCTCGTCTCGCTCAAACCGCATTTGTTTGAGGTAATACGCAGCATCATTGACGCTCACCGCCGGCCAATCACGTAACCGGCCCCAATTAAAATATCAGATCCTTCTTGCGGTGCAGCAGCTTTGCCCCGTTTGCAATCAAAAACGCTCCTATCAGCGTTCCTCCGACTATGGACAGGATTCCAAAAACAATATTGACTGCCCCCACCGATTTCATGGTCTTATATACTTTCTCCATGCTGTTCTCCTTTCGCTTGCCGATTTGATGCCTTTTGGAATTTTCTTTTTATTTTGCGCCGTACTGCTCATAGTATGCATCGATTGCAGACTTGATGGTGTCATCGATGACCACCTTCCCGCCGCACTCCTTGTTATACAGGCACTCTACCACATCTGCCATGGATACGATTGCGTTTGCCGGAATTCCGTAAAGCTCGGTTATCTCCTCCAAGGCACTCTTCTCACCCTTGCCGCGCTCCATGCGGTTTAAGGATACCATCAGGCCCTTGATCTCAATGTTTCCCTGCGCCTTAAGAATCGGGAAGGTCTCCTCAATGGACTTGCCGGAGGTTGTCACATCTTCAATGATCACTACACGGTCACCATCCTTGATGCTGCTGCCGAGAAGAATGCCGGTGTCTCCGTGATCCTTGATTTCCTTGCGGTTTGAGCAGTAACGGATGTCCACACCGTAAAGCTCACTGATTGCCATCGTCGTGGCAACCGAAAGCGGGATGCCCTTGTATGCAGGTCCAAACAATACATCAAAATCCAGCCCGTAATGGTCATGAATCGCTCTCGCATAATACTCTCCGAGCTTACGCAGCTGGCTTCCCGTCACATACGCCCCGGCATTCATAAAAAACGGGGACTTCCGTCCGCTCTTCAACGTAAAATCACCAAACTTTAGCACATTGGCTTCCACCATAAAATTGATAAAGTCCTGCTTGTACTGTTCCATCGTCCTATAAACCTCCTATTTTCAAGGCTTTGCGCCTTTTACTTTCTTGATTTTAATGTTACTGTGCCAAATTTGTGCCTTTCTCTGACTTATCCCCTTTCCTAATTCCTTACCATTAATTGATCTTCTCATGTCTATCAACCCTTTCTGATTTGTACAGCAAACCAAAAAGTTAAGCATAGATATACCCTTTCAGTATACCATTAAACTCTTATTTTTTCAACCGACAAATCTATTATTTACCTATACTCACATAACGCAAAAGATGGAGTAATATTCTTCCCCATCTTTACATTGTACACCTCATGAGAAGTCTTGTCACCAATTTTTTCATTATTATTTTCCACAGTATCTCTTTCAATGGAGAACATATCCAGGTTCAGTACGTTGCGCATAGCCGCCTCAACCTCGCCTAAAATA
>CAMALD010000170.1 GCA_945836355.1 uncultured Lachnospiraceae bacterium
TATCGAAGCAATCCAGGAAAATGAGGATGAAATCAAGGCGGGGGAGCGCATGGAAAATATTGATGAATTTATCAATAAAATCAGTGCTTATCAGGACAGCTGCGACGAAGAACCGACCCTTGGCGGATTTTTGGAGGAGGTTGCCCTGGTCGCAGATGTGGACAACCTCACTGAGGACAGTGATTATGTGGTGCTTATGACGCTCCATTCTGCAAAAGGTCTGGAATTTCCGTGTGTATACCTGTGCGGTATGGAGGAGGGCATTTTCCCAAGCTACATGTCCATCAACGCCGATAATCCGGAATTGGAAATTGAGGAGGAGCGCCGTCTCTGCTATGTCGGCATCACACGCGCCATGAAAGAGCTTCATCTCTCCTCCGCCCGCTCCCGAATGACGCGCGGCGAAATACAGTATAACCGCGTTTCCCGTTTTATCGATGAGATTCCGCGCTACCTGCTAAACATCACCGGAAAACAAAAGAGCTCCTCTCTCACCCCGGATTATGCTTACGGCAGCAGCCAGATTCGCTCAGCCAGACCGCAGCCCGCTTATGCCCATACCCCGGCTGTTATTGCCCCGGCGGGTCGTGCCGCCAAACCGGATCAGACAGCGTCCGCCTCATTATACAACAGCACTCCGAGCTATACCACAGCCGCCGCCAGACCGGTACGGCAATTTGACGGTGCAGCGCTTGCGCCGCTTGACTACGGTATCGGGGACACGGTGGAGCATGGCAAATTCGGTGTGGGAATTGTCACCAATATCGTCAAGGGCGGCCGCGATTACGAGGTCACGGTAGACTTTTCCGCTGCCGGTACAAAAAAAATGCTGGCAGGCTTTGCAAAATTAAAAAAAATGTAGTAAAAAAATATAATTCATGATATAATAAGACTTAAGCAAATACTTTGTGATACCCATACCAAACAAAAAGGAAGGATGTGTTATTATGTGCAACAATTCAAACAAACTGGAAAACCTGCTCACAAGCTCCAAACTCGGTGAGGTATTGGCCGAAACAAAATTAAGCGAATTAATCCGCAAGAAGGAAGATCCGATTGAAGAGAAAAAGCATACATTAGTCTTTGTCCTTGCCATCATCGGTGCCGTCGCTGCCATTGCCGCTATCGCATACGCAGTATACCGCTATGTTACACCGGATTACATGGAAGATTTTGATGACGATGATTTCGATGACGATTTCGATTTCGATGATGATACGGATACCCAGGCTGCTGCCGATACTGCGACAGAGGATGCTCCTGCGCAAGAGTAATGATATTCACGACACAATACCAAAGACTGTTTGTTCTTAACATTTTCACAATAACAGCAAAAGGCGCCTGCAAAATAGTCTGCAGACGCCTTCTGCTGTATTTCATTTCCGTTTTTTTATCTTCCCCAGTAAAATCCAAAATTGTTTCCGCTGTTAAAGCCATTTCGACTGTTGTCGGAAATTCCGCCCTGTGTGCTTTCCTGCGTATTTTCCTGTGACTGCGCCGGTCTTTCTCCGAGTGTCAGTGTAAGCTTGATTTCCTCATACTTACCGCTGTTGAGTCTCTTTACCGTCACCTCAACCGTCTCACCCGCCGCATAATACTGCAGACAGTTTTTCAGCTGTGTCATTCCGGATACTGCAACCCCGTCAAATGCGACAATGATATCTGCCTGTCTCATGCCGGCCTTTTCCGCAGCCGAGCCGCTCTCAATCGTGCTGACGTACGCACCTACAGGCATATTGTAATAGTCTGCTGCGCTGGAAGTTACATCGACACCGGATATACCGATATATCCTCTCTCACTCTCGGCCACCACATCTCTGACCTCACGTGCGGCAAGACTGTCCAGAATCGGTATTGCCTTGCTGATCGGGATGGCAAAGCCCATGCCCTCCACATTTTCTGAGGCGAATTTAACAGAGTTAATGCCAATCACCTCACCGTACATATTAAAGAGTGCACCGCCGCTGTTTCCGGGGTTGATTGCCGCATCGGTCTGTATCAGGGTATAGGTTACATTGTCCACCGTAACGACACGGTCCAATGCGCTGATGTATCCCGAGGTCAGCGACTGTCCGTAACCAAGTGCATTTCCGATAGCAACCACCTGTTCACCCATCACGCACTCGTCCGAATCACCCAGCACTGCAACCGTCAAGGTATTCAAAACCTTCTCCGGAATATCGGAGAGCTTGATTGCGACAACCGCCAGGTCGTTGGATGGGTCGGTTCCTTTGATGTATGCAGAGTAAATCTGCTCTTTATCATCATTAAAGCAGACGGAAAGCTCCTTGGAATTCTCTACCACATGATTATTTGTGGCAATAATCAGCTCTTCATCGGTTTTTGCGACAATGATTCCCGAGCCTGCTCCCTCGCTCTCATATTCACGCATACCGCCAAAAATGCTGTACACTTCTTCTGTGGATTTCGAGGTAATTGCTACGACTGAGGACAGATACTTCTGGGCAATCTGCGCCGGTGTATATACCACCTTGCCGTTCTGCTCCTTATCCGCAGTCACAATCAGATTTCCGGCCGGCTGCGCCGCATCTGCAGATGTGACCGGATAATCCTTTGCGGAAGAGCTCTCGTTCTGCTGAGAGCTCTCATTCTGCTGAATCAGAGCTTCCTGTGCGGCTGCTTCCGGTCTGTTCATAAAGCTTCCTGCAGCAAAACCGCCTCCTGCAAGCAGTGCTGCGCACAGCACTCCGGCAATTACCTTTGCAGCCTTCTTACCACTCTTTTTCTTTTCCTTTTCCGGCTCCACCACTCTGCATTCGGTGTAATACTCATCCCTTGTCCAATCCTGATTATTGTTTTCGTTATACATATGCTCACCCTCCATCTGGAATTTCTTTTTTGTTTATTTACAAGCATTATGATAACCGGAAACTGTGATTGCTTCGTGATGAATCTTTGTTTTTTTTGTGAACTTCACGCCCGATTATTCTTTATTTTGTACCCGCTCAAGTCTTTTTTCTCTATGCATATTGTGGAAGCCTTCCTGCAGCATGTTTAACGCTATCGTCTGCAGTGCTTTTCGCTGTTCCCTGCTCAGGCTGTCATAGGTCTGCAGCATGGCGCGCACCGCTTTGGGGCCATCGGTCCGGATATCGGTAATGGTTTTATTCTTATCCGCTGACAGCACCTCAAACAGCGACTCTGTAAACTGCGCCAGCTGCTCATCATTCATCTGCCCGATTACAGTGCGGATTGTCCGATTGGCTATTCTGCTTTCCTTCGTGACAGCTTCCATCCGCACAAACATCGGTCCACAGACCTCCCACGTCAAACCGTCATGCTGCCGCGCCCCCTTGACATTGCTTTTTATCACCGTATAGTTATCCCCATGCTCCAGCAGCATTCCCACCACCGACGACTGCGGCACTGTCGTGTGAATCCGCCCCTGCACTGCCTGATATTCCTTTTTGGATATAAGCGACTCTTTAAATCCCGGGCCATCATGATTATAGATCATCACAATCTGCAGCTGAATTCTCGGCACGACATGCACTGCGGCAAATACCGCAAGATTGCCCCCCTTCGAATGCCCTCCCAGATAGAGTTTCCGAGCCGGATAGGCCTTTGCGATATGCATCAGATAGTGCAGTGCCTCCGTCTGTGATGGCACGGGTCTCATCACAGCCATCAGGAAGTCTTCCTTCCAGCCAAGCAGGGTATCATCCGTCCCCCGGTATGCCACATATATCTCCCCGGTATCCAGCTCACAGGTCATTGCCGCAAACTGCATGCTTCGCTGTTCATCCTTCTTCTGCACGTAATTTGCCAATCGCACACTGCCAAACCGTTTGCTCGCTGCCATTGCACGCAGCATCGCAATATATTCCTCTTTATATAGGTCTCCATTGTTGCTAAATTTGTCCCGTTCTTTATCAAAATACTCCCGTGCGGCGTCCGACAGCAATATTCCCTCGCAGCTCTCTGCAATTTCCGAAAAATTCAAATATGCCAGCTCCGAAAACAGCAGACTATCAACCTCATTGATTGCACTCTGTCTGAAATCCAAATCACCGCGCCACCGGATATAATCTATAATATTCGCCATCTGCCATCACTCCCATCTGCAATGATTATTTCCAAAAACACTGATTATTTCCGCTTTCCTTTAAAACTATTGTATGACAAACCGGTATAAAATACAATGACGCTTTAACT
>CAMALD010000171.1 GCA_945836355.1 uncultured Lachnospiraceae bacterium
GCAACCAGACCTGCCAGGGATGCATTCAGGCACATGGAAACATCCGGCTTGCCATACTTAATCCAGGTAAATACCATACATACAACCGTAGCGATTGCCGGAGCGATGGTCGTAGTTACAAAAATGGAACCAAGCTCCTCAACAGTGGTTGCTGCAGCTCCATTGAAGCCGTACCAGCCAAGCCACAGAATAAATACGCCTAAACAGCCAATCGGGAGGTTATGGCCAGGAAAAGCATTTACCTTTGTAATCTTGCCGCTCTTATCCTTGCTGAACTTACCGATACGTGCTCCGAGCATCTTTGCACCAATCAGGGCGCACACACCGCCGACCATATGGATACATGCGGAACCGGCAAAATCATGGAAGCCCATCTGTGCGAGCCAGCCGCCGCCCCATGTCCAGTGCGCCTCAATCGGGTAAATCAGACCGGAGATAACAGCGGAATATACACAGTAAGACAGGAACTTCGTTCTCTCTGCCATCGCACCGGATACGATTGTCGCGGTGGTTGCGCAGAATACCAGGTTAAATACAAAATTGGACCAGTCAAAGTTCTCATATGCTGTGAAGATATCAAAGCCCGGCTCTCCAATCAGACCCACCAAATCCTCACCAAACAGCAACCCAAAACCGATTAAGATAAACATGACCGTACCGATACAAAAATCCATCAGATTCTTCATTAGAATGTTACCTGCATTCTTTGCTCTGGTAAAGCCCGTTTCAACCATTGCAAAGCCTGCCTGCATCCAGAACACCAATGCTGCGCCGATTAAAAACCAGACGCCAAACACTTGCCCGTTTACGGCCTCCATAATTTCTTCCAACATAAAAACCACTCCTTCATCATATTTTTTTAAGCCTTATGCATCCATTCCCTATGCATACAAAAAGGGCACTATGATTATTCATAGCGCCCTTGCTTTTATGCTGGGAGTATATCATCGGGCAAAATAAAAATATTGAAAAAATCGGATATAATTCTTGACTTTAGGCTTTTCCTATATAAACTATATAGTATAATACCTGTTATGGAGGAAAACTATGTCCAATCCTGTTCCAATGCTTCAGCCGTTGATTCCTTTGGATGTCATTCAATGGCAATTTTGTGCCGGTCCTGCTCCGGAAAACTTCTGTTTCCATGAATTTACCACTACAGCCGACAAGCATACACTTCGCTTTATCCCTTCGGGCAGCATAGAACTCCTGCTCCCTCTCACACCAAACAAAGCTCTGTTTCTCATCGGCGCCTCCAAAACACTGCACACCGTTTCCCTGCCACCTGACAGTCATTATCTCGGCATCCGGTTTGCACCGGGCGTTTTCTATTGGCCTCATTACCATCTGCCCGCTGCCGTTGCAGAGAAAAACATCACCTATTCCAACCCGGAGGATTATTCTCCGATTATGCCGCAAAATCTCACACGCTTTGAGTCGCTGGAAAAGAAAGCATCCTATGTTTACGACAACATTCTGCCGTGCCTTCGCAAGGCATACCTGCTTCCGGTGGTGAGCAATATGGTCGGGCGCATCGAGGAAGCTGGCGGCAATGTGCGTGTGGAGGATCTCGCCGCCGAATATTCGTACTCGACGCGGCATATCAACCGGATGTTTATGGATGCCCTCGGGTATGGGCCAAAGGACTATTGCAAATATGTGCGTTTCCAGAGCGTACTTGCCGAAATAGAAAGAATGCCCGGTCGGAATAACTCCGCCTTCATTCATAAGGCTGGTTATTCCGACCAGGCACATTTTCAAAGAGAATTCAAAACCTTTACCGGCATCACGCCGAAACAGTACATCCGCCTAAGGGCATGCACCGAATAGACCTACGCGCCGACAACACCGTTCATATCATACATACCTGCCGGCTTGCCTGCAAGATACTTTGCCGCCTGCACAGCCCCCGTGCCGAATACACTTCTGGAATAGGCTGTATGCTTTAATTCAATCACCTCATCACGTCCGGCAAAGATAATCTCATGCTGACCTACAATCGTACCTCCGCGCACGGCAGAAATACCGATTTCCTTCGGGTCGCGCACTTCTCTTCTGGTGCTCCGGTCATAGATATAGTGATATTCATTGTTCATTGCAGCATTGATGCTGTCAGCCAGAATCAATGCTGTACCGGACGGTGCGTCCAGCTTCTGGTTATGATGCCGTTCCACAATCTCCATGTCAAAGCCCGCCTCGGCAAGAATCTTTGCCGCAGCTGCAGCCAGCTTTGATAGGGTATTGATTCCCAGAGACATATTTGCAGACCGCAAAATTGCAATATCCGCGGAAGCCTCATCAATCTGCGCAAGCTGATCTTCCGAGAAGCCTGTGGTACAAAGCACAATCGGAAGCTTTCTCGCACGGCAGACACTTAAAAGCTCCGTCAGCCCTTTGGCAGATGTAAAATCAATCACAACATCGGCATCAATATCGCAATCGGTAAGATGCGTAAACACCGGATACGGATTTTTCATACCGTTCGGCAGCTCGGCAAGATCAATTCCCGCCACAATCTGCACATCCGTATCCTTGCCCGCAATATCGGTAATTACCTGACCCATTCTGCCGTTGCAGCCTCTCATAATGATTCTTATCATATCGTTTCCCTCTTTCTGTTTTTAAGGAAATGCTGATTGCCCTGTTTATTCGCATTCAGATGCAAAGCAGCATTTCCTGATGTAACCCGTATTTTCTTAAAGGATTCCCACCTTTTCCATCTCTGCGCGCAATACTGCAGCGTGAGCCTCCTCCATCTCGGTCAGCGGCATACGGAGCGGTCCTGCCTCCATACCCATCATATTCACGGCTGCCTTAACCGGAATCGGATTCACTTCTGAAAACAATGCGTTAATCAGCGGAAGATATTTTAACTGAAGCTCCAAACTGCCTTTGGTATCGCCTGCAAGATATTTTGCCACGATATCGTGAGTTGCACGCGGAGCCACGTTGGAAAGCACGGAGATAACTCCCTTGCCGCCAAGTGCCAGCACCGGTACAATCTGATCATCATTTCCGGAGTAAAGATCGACCCTGCCGTCGCATGCGTGCATCAGCTGTGCTACCTGACTGATATTGCCCGAAGCTTCCTTTATTCCGACGATGTTATCCACGTTCTTTACCAGCTCTGCCACCGTCGCAGGAAGAATATTGCAGCCGGTACGGCTCGGAACATTGTAAAGAATAATCGGCAGATCAACGGAATGGGCAACTGCGGTAAAATGTGCTACCAGCCCCTTCTGTGTTGCCTTGTTATAGTACGGGGAAACGACGAGTAATGCATCTGCACCGTAATCTCTCGCGTTCTGTGAAAGGTAGATTGCTGTCTCCGTGCAGTTGGAGCCGGTACCTGCAATCACCGGAACACGTTTGTTTACATGCTGCACCGCAAAACGGATGCATTCCAGATGTTCTTCGTGGGAAAGGGTTGCCGCCTCTCCTGTGGTACCGCACACAATGATACTGTCCGTGCCATTCTCAATCTGAAAATCCAAAATTTTTGCAAACCTGTCGTAATCGACTTCCCTGTTTGTCTTCATCGGAGTTATAATAGCAACTCCCGCTCCTTCAAATACTGCCATAAAAGCACCTCCTTAATTTTTATGAGTTTCGCACACGAAGCTCTGCGCCGCTTTTGCGTCGCTTCGGCGACAAAACTCCACTGCAAAAGCGTGCGCATCCCCCGGCATCCCCGGTTGGTATGTTGCATAAAAACGCCGTTTTCATGCAATAAAAAAAGCCGACATGGATGGTCGACTGAAACTGCCCCTTTTCGGTATGCAGATGCCGCACTGTAAAACAATCCGGCTTTTCAGTAGCTCTCCATCACATTCATGATGACAGTGAACAGAATATTCTTCTGCTCCCCAGCATGTGAGACCTCAGGAATCCCGCACCTTCGGCATCTCATCCTTTCTTCTGCATTCCTCTATGCCTGACATATCCTGCAGCCTACTCTTAATCGATGCGCCTCTACCTCTATGCTTTTCTTGTCTTATCTTATCATTCCATGTCTGCCTTGTCAATAACGAATCTCTTTTTCGCAGAAAATATTATTCCTCTGCCTCTTTTTCCACCATATCCAGCTTGCTGACACTGATCTCGTATGCGGCCTCCTTCTCTACTTCACTATCACTACACTTCTTCTGACCTTATCTACTCTGAATACGTCCCC
>CAMALD010000172.1 GCA_945836355.1 uncultured Lachnospiraceae bacterium
CTTAAATCCCGGAAGATCAATGTCAATCTCATATGCATGATCGTTTTCCTTCACATCTGTCTTCATAATGTTTTTTGCATGTTTTCCGTACAACTTCTTATCTACATCCGGAAAACTCGGAAACGCAAAATCATTCATAAAATCATCAAATAAGTTTTCTCCAAAAATACTAGGCATCATCATAAGTCATATCCCCTTTCATGATATAAAATAGTTTCAGCACTATCGGAGAAATCCGAGGTGTTGTGTTCCAACAGTTCAACTCGGGAAGTTATTAATTCTTTTTCTTCCTTTGTTATACATGTAATATAACACCTATTGTTTTATTTGTCAACCATATTTGCCATTCTTTTTTGTGAAATAATTGTGAACTCCTCTACCTGAAGGTTCAGCCTGCCATCCACATCGACGGTGTCATAAAAGCAATCCCCTTAAGAAACAGCCTTACATACGCTATATCTTAAGGGGATTTTGTACCAAATGCCTGCGTGACTTACTCTTCTGAAACCAGAGCTTTGTCTTCAATTTTAATCTCTCTGTCACAATATTGCAAAATGCTCTTCCTATGTGTAATAATCAGACAGGTCGGACGCGGTGTGAGGGCCTGCAGCCCTTTGATCACACGCTGCTCCGTCTTCTCATCCAGTGCTGATGTCGCTTCATCCAGAATAAGGATTGGCGCTCTTCTGACAAAGGCTCTTGCTATCGCAATGCGCTGTGCCTGCCCTTCCGACAGGCCATGACCGCGTTCTCCGATTACGGTATCCAGCCCCTTCGGCAGCTCCTTTACAAATTCATATCCGGAGGACAGCTCTAGTGCCTCCCACATTTCTTCCTCCGTGGCATTCAGATTTCCGATTTGAATATTCTCCCGCACAGTGCCGCTAAACAGCGTGTTTCCCTGCGGCACATACGAAATAAACTCTCTGGTGCCGGCATTCGAAGGCTCCATTTCCCCTGCGGAGTTGTAAAACGTCACCTGCCCCTGCACACTGCTCATAAAAGACATGATAATACGAATCAGCGTTGTTTTTCCGATACCGGATTCCCCGATGATTGCCACAAATTCTCCCGGCTTGATATCCAGCGAAACATTCTCAAACACCGGCTCATCCGTATATCCGAACGATACCTGATTCATGCGCACACCGATTTCCTGCCCCCGGATATGCTCCTCCAGCTTTTTTTCCAGCGGAATCGTCTGCAGCTCCATAACCCGCCCTGCAGATGCCAGCACCGATACAACCTTCGGTACCTGCTGTGCAAGCCCCATCACCGGACTCTGTACGCGGTTCACAAGCGTTAAGAATACCGACATGGTGCCATAGGTGATCAGATTTTTTGAAATCTGGAGTGCCCCGTATGCAAATGCTGCAATATAGCCAATCTGGAATGCCATGCTCATCACCGTCGAACTCGCCATTCCCATTTTTGCCCGCTTAAACACCCAGAAGAATCTTTGCTCCCGCAGTTCCGAGAGCTTTTCCACATAGTAGCCTTCGTTCGCAAATGCTTTTACCACAAGAAGATTCGCCAGACTCTCCTGTATAAACGAACGGTAAGCCGCCTCCGATTCCTGAACCTTCACCTGAAGCTTCTTTAGCTTTTTTCCCAGCCACCAGCAGGAAAGAGCCGCCACCGGAGCGATGAGCACGGCAAGCACAGCCAACAGCTTCGAGTAGGAGAACAAAGTAAAAAATACCAGAAGCAGCTCTATCCCGAGCTGAATAATGCCCGGAATGGTATTGATGATGCCGTCCGCGATATTGCCCGCATCACTGGTCAATCTGGTCATCAAATCCCCGGTATGGTACTTCTTCACATCAAGCCAGCAGGAATTAATGATTTTATCATAAATCTGTTTTCGGATTCCAAACGAAAACTTCTCATTCATCATGGTCGCCAGAAGATAGGAAACCACCCCTATCACCTGCATTGCGACCATGAGCCCGACATACACCAGCACCAGAGTCAAAAATTGATTTCCCTCTGTGGCATTATCAATGATTCTCTTAGAGATGGTTACCATCCACAGGGATATCAATGTAGAAACCAGATTTATACCCATCATCAGCGCAATCTTTCCGATGTAAGGCTTGGAATAGCTCATTAACCACCGGAAATACCGGTATTGATTGTCTCTGTCAGCCCATAATTTTTTTATCTTACCCATGCTTCTTCTCCGATTCTATAGAATACTATCTGCCCTTTTGGGGATATCGTATCACACCTCCTTTATAAAAGCAAATGCACAGCTGCCTGAGCTTATCTATGCACCACCGGCAGGGAGATATGAAAGCTTGTGCCTTTTCCCAGAGTGCTTTCACAGCATACCGAGCCACCGAACCGCTCTGTGATGGCCTTTACAATAGCAAGCCCCAGCCCGCTTCCGGCGGTCCCCCCCGGAGTTCTGGCATCAGAGACGGTATAGGTGCGCTCAAATATTTTTCCAACAGCTTCGGCAGGGATTCCTTCGCCATTGTCCATGACCGACACAATCAGGCGGGCATCCTTTGTACGGGCCTTCAGCGTAATGTCCGAGCCCTCCGGTGTATATTTGGCGGCATTGGTAAAAAGGTTATCCAGGACGCGAATGAATTTTTGCGTATCGATATGTATAAAACAGTCCAGATCATCCGGCAAATCCAAGTGTAAATGATGCTCCTTATATCTGGAATCGACGGCTGCATCGAAGAAATATTCCTCTAAAAGATTGGCAGCATGCAGCGTTTCGAGCTTCAGCTCACGCCCGGTGTCCTCCACACAGAAGAGATAGTACATATCCTGAATCAGGTTTTCCAGAGTAGCCGTACGCCTGTCAATAATCTGCAGAGTGGAAACCAGCTCCTCCCTTGAGATGCTTTCGGCACTCAGCAGCAGATCGATTGCACTTCGAATGGCTGTGAGCGGAGCTCTCAGATCATGTGAAATGTTTGCCAGCATTTCACTGCGCTCCTTTTGCATTTTTTGCAGCTCATTGTTGGCGGTGACGAGCTGCCTCGTCAGATTTTCTATCGTTTCGCTCTCTATATTCGGTGTCAGATACTGATTTTTTTCCATAGCGTTCCCTTACTTTGCAATAAATTTATAGCCCTTGGACCACACTGTTTCTATCATGTTTTCCAATTCATAGTTTCCTTCAAATTTTTTGCGCAGACGGCTGACATGAACCATGACCGAGCGGCGGTCGTTCTCCGTATAAACTCCCAGAAGCGCAGTGCCTAATTCCTCGAAGGTGATTTCCCGGTTCGGGTTGGATGCCAGGTAGAGTAAAACCTCATATTCACGGTTCGTCAGACACAGGTCCGTCCCCTTGTAGAAGGCCTTGTGGGAAAGCTTATCAATGGAAAGATTCCGGAAGGTAAGAATATTGGTATTTTCTGCGGGCGTCTCCCTGCAATAACGCCTGAGAAGCACGTCGATGCGGACCTTTACCTCCCGGATGCTGTATGGCTTCACAATATAGTCGTCCGCACCCGTCAGAAGACCGTTGATTTTGTCATCCTCCGCATCCTTTCCCGTGAGGAAGATAATCGGGGCGGAGGTAAATTTGCGCAGCTCCGTGCATACCTGAAAGCCATTCATCCCCGGCATCATGACATCCAAAAGAATACAGTCCGGCTTTACCTTCCGGGCAAGCCCGATGCCCTTGCCCGGGTCGGCTGCGATATATACCTGAAAGCCCTCCCCGGTCAGATACTTCTGGTTTAATTCCAGCACTTCTTTGTCATCGTCAATCAATAATAGAGTCGCCATGGCAGCCTCCGCACAAATTATTTATTTTTATCATAAAAGAGTGCGTTCGAATTGTCAAATAAAATATGGATTTTGCTCCGGCAGTTTATGCGGGCATTCTGCCTGCTTCGAGCAATTCTAACATTTTTGTTAGGACTCTTGACTTCATCGGCGGAATGCTGTATAGTTTGGGCATGTAAAACAACAAATTCATTGAATGAAGGGAGAATGGGATATGAAAGAGTGGAATGCACCAAGCATTGAGGAGCTGAATGTAACGGAGACCGCCGGTGGGATTTTTCAAGCTGATTTTGAAACCGTCGTGTTATTTAATAAGAAGGGAAATGATAATCCAACTACAACACCACAGCCAGAGAAACCTGAGAATTCTGGGAATTCAGATGGTCTAGTAGATTCGCTGTCCTAATTAAA
>CAMALD010000173.1 GCA_945836355.1 uncultured Lachnospiraceae bacterium
GGGCAGTACCATAATCATTTGCGGCTGGGAGGATATAAGCTGGTATTGGACGGCTCGCCGCAGGGGCGTTCGGCATGGCTGAGCAAGCCGTATCTTGGCACTGACGGAAACGAGTGCGGCTATCCGCGAATGTCGTCTGAGCAGGTGGAACAGTGTCTGCGGCAGGCGGTTTCGGAAAAACGCCAGGTGCTGGCACACTGCAACGGAGATGCCGCAAGTGAACAGTATCTGGATGCATATGAAAAAGTCGTGAAAGATACCGGCAGTAAGGATGAGCTCCGCCCCGTCATGATTCATTGCCAGACGGTACGCAGAGATCAGCTCGAGCGCATGGCAAAAATAAAAATGATTGCATCCATATTTGTAGGGCATGTATATTATTGGGGTGATGTTCACAGGAAAAATCTGGGCATGGAGCGGGGAGATTACATCAGTCCTGTGCGGGATGCCATTGACATGGGATTGCATGTGAATTTTCATCAGGATACTCCGGTGACAAAACCGGATATGTTTCACAGCATCTGGTGTGCGGTGAACCGCATCAGCAGAAAAGGCGAAGTCATCGGTGTCGGGCAAAGAGTGAGTGTCGGTGAGGCATTGCGCGCTGTGACGATAGAAGCGGCATACGAGTATTTTGAAGAAAACCGGAAGGGAAGCCTGCGGGAAGGAAAACAGGCAGACATGATAATTGCGGACCGGAATCCTATGACCTGCAATCCGGCGGGACTAAAGGATATACGTGTGCTTCATACCATAAAGGATGGCGAAAAAGTGTACTCTTTGGAAGCAGAATAAGAGAATTACAAAAATTTTAAAAAGTTTTGAAAAAGGGGTTAAGTTTTTCAAAAACCATCCGATATATAAGACAAGTAAGTCAAATTACTTAAAACAATACCAACAACTACCAAACATTTTTTACCCAGGAAAAAGCCGGCACGCCGGAGAAGAAAATGAACTCCCCGTCAGGGGCAAACAAATTAATACGGTAGCAAGGATGCTACTGAGAATTCAAGGAGGAATGAATTATGATAGTACAACATAACATGACAGCAGCTAATACAAACAGACAGTTGGGTATCTCTACGAACAATCGTGCAAAGTCTTCTGAAAAGCTTGCTTCCGGTTACAGAATCAACCGTGCAGGCGATGATGCAGCAGGTCTTTCGATTTCTGAGAAAATGCGTGGACAGATCAGAGGTCTTGAGCAGGCTTCCACAAACGCTCAGGACGGTATCTCCCTTATCCAGACAGCTGAAGGTGCTCTTAACGAAATCCACAGCTGTATCCAGAGAATGAGAGAACTGACCGTACAGGCAGCGAACGATACCAACGTATCTGCAGACCGTTATGCAATTGCGAAGGAAGTTGCAGCTCTTGCATCTGAGATCGACCGTATCGCATCCCAGACCGAGTTCAATACCATGAAGCTCCTCACCGGTGACTTTACCGGCAAGCAGCTGCAGGTAGGTGCAAACTCCAGCCAGATTATCAACATTAATATTGGTTCCATGTGCTCTTCGGATCTTAGAATTTCGGTAGATGAAGTAGCAAACAATATTTATGACGGTGTTTCTACTTTGTCAGCTGGTGACGGAAGTCTTCAGCCGGATGCAGCATTGGATGCTGGTAAGACCGGTGACGAAATCACAGGTGCTAGTCTGGTTGACGTAGTTAACAGTGCTCTTGAGTATGTATCTGCTCAGAGATCTGAACTTGGTGCATACCAGAACAGACTGGAGCACACCATTGCTAACGCAGATAACACTGCTGAGAACTTGCAGGCAGCTGAATCTCGTATCCGCGATGTAAACATGGCAGACGAGATGGTGAAGTTCTCGAAGGACAACATCCTTCAGCAGGCTTCCCAGTCCATGCTGGCTCAGGCAAATCAGTCAACACAGGGCGTATTGTCATTACTTCAGTAATTATCAATACTATCATAGTGGAGCTGGCGCAACGCCAGCTCCATTTTTTCTTTCTTAAGCGGTTTATTTATTCCGGGCGGGGTCACTAAACTCATGGGACACCGGCGGAACTGTTTAGGAAAGAAAAAATGAGGAGCAGAAAAGAAAAACAGTGTGCGGAAGGAGACTTTAGGATGAGTGATAAGGCAGATTTGAAGCAGGCGTTGGAGCAGTTGATTACGGCGATTCAGACGACGACGGAGCTTTTTTATACCCAGCATGAGGCGGAAGGATATCAGGCCTTCGGGATGCTGCTGGGCCCAATGAGCACGGTACTTGACAGGCTGTTTGCGGCGCATGGGGCAGGAGTGATTGAGCTGGATGAGCAGGAGCTGCTGCGTCTTCTGACGGAAGCGATGAACGCGATGGAGCAGAGGGACGGCGTGCTTTTGGCAGATATTCTGCAGTACGATTTTTTGGACCAGCTGGAGCAGCTGAAAAATCAGTTGGACTGACGGGGAGAATAACCTATGCAATTTATATCGGAGCCTGCAAGAGATGGAAAGCTATATTTGAATGTAATCACGGAGGAAGGAAGCGTACGCCTGAACAGCAATTACCGGCCAATCGAGGAAGCACTTCGATGGGCTGCAGGGGTGGAGCTGCCGGTGCAGGGAGCAGTCGTGCTGATGTTTGGCATGGGCAACGGCTACTGTGTCAGAGCAATGCTGGACAAAATGTCTGCGGATGCCGCGCTGATTTTGTATGAGCCATCGGGTGAGCTGCTTTCACATGTGAAGGAGAATTATGAGCTGCAGGATATTCTTGAGGATGCGCGACTGCACCTTATCGTAAAAGGGCAGAACGAGCAGCAGATTTTTGCCCTGCTGGATACAAGGATTCATTGGTCAAATGCAAAAAAGCAGGTGTTTTGTGTGCACCCGCAGTATGACAAGGTATTTCCGGCAGAACTTAAGGCTTTTCAGGAGCTTGTGAGCAACAATAATATCCGTGTGTATACGAACCGCAATACAGAGATGCATTTTGGCGAAGCGATTGCGAACAACGTTACCGGGAACATTCGCTATGTACCGGAAGCGGTAACCCTGCAGGAGCTTGCGGGAAGATTTCCGAAGAATGCACCGGCGATTCTGGTGGCGGCGGGACCGTCTCTGGATAAAAATGCCGGGGAACTAAAAAATGCGAAGGGAAAGGCTTTTATTCTTGCAGTGGACACCGCAATGCGCACGCTGCATGCACATGGAGTGATGCCGGATGCCGTAGTATCGGTGGACCCGAAAATTGCGGAGAGGCATTTTGAGGGGACTGATTATGCACAGCTTCCGCTGTTTGCAAAACCGCAGTCTAACATCCATGTGCTGGAGAACCACCATGCGCAGAAAATATGGTTTGACATGCATGAATATGTGAAGCGTTTTTACCGCTCGATTGGCAGAACGATGGCGGATTATCACTCGGGAGCAAGCGTGGCCACAGCCGGCTTCAGCATCTGCGCGGCGCTCGGATTTCAAAGGATTATACTGGTCGGACAGGATCTGGCTTATCTGGGAGATGTAACGCATGCCGGGGGCACGGTGATGCATATTCAGGCAGAGGAAGAAAACATTGCGTATGTGGATGGTTATTATGGCGGGAAGGTAAAGACCCGGCATGACTGGCTGCAGTATCTGCACTGGTTTGAGCGGGTGATTTCCCAGGTGCGCGGGGAGCTTGAGGTCATCGATGCGACCGAGGGTGGCGCATTGATTCGCGGTGCGGTGCAGATGCCATTGGCAGAGGCAATACAGTGCTATGGTGTCTCCTGTGATTTTGCGGGTGTTCTGGAAAAATACGGGCGCTGTCTTACAGAAGCCGAGAAAAAGAGGTTTGATGCATACATCGGGCAGAGTATCGGGGAGGCACAGAGCGTATGTCAGATATCAGCCGAAATTCTTGAAAGCTGCAGACGGGCTGCGGAGCTTGACCTGAAAGGGAAAATGCGCATTTGTACAGAAATTGCACATAAGGCGGAAGCATTAAGCAGAATGAATGTCTATCTGCTGGCGGATGATGCCACGAAGAAGGTGTCCATCCCGGCGATTACTGAGATGACGGAAACGGAGGGCACCGAGGAGGAATACCTGTTGGCAAGACTTCGCTGCTATGAAACGATTTATGAGGCGCTGGGGGAAGCTGCAGCCATATTGACAGAGGTACTTCATAATGCTATCTGACAGGAAAGACGCTCCAGGCT
>CAMALD010000174.1 GCA_945836355.1 uncultured Lachnospiraceae bacterium
AGGGAGACTCCATCGCGGCGGAGAAAACTCGCATTTACACTCTGCAGCCGCAATCCTCTTTTGTGGTAATGGATCAAAAAACAGGACAGGTTGCCGCCATCTACGGCGGACGCGGTGAAAAGACAGGAAGCCTTACGCTCAACCGCGCCACCACGACACTCCGTCAGGTAGGCTCCACCTTCAAGGTGCTCGCCTCCTTCCTGCCTGCCCTGGATACCGCAGGCATGACCCTTGCGACTGTCGCAGATGATGCTGAATATATGTATCCGGGCACCGAGACCAAGGTTACCAACTGGAACGGGGAAATTTACGAAGGTCTGACTCCGATCCGCCGTGCCATCTATCGTTCCATGAACATCATCGCATGCCGTATCATGGAGCTAGTGACGCCGCAGGTTTCCTTCGACTATCTGAAAAAGCTCGGATTTACCTCACTGGTTGAATCCCAGACGGACGAAAATGGCAGAGTCTTCAGTGATATCGGTATTCCACTCGCCCTCGGCGGTCTGACATACGGTGTCACAAATCTTGAGCTGACTGCCGCTTATGCCACGATTGCAAACAACGGCGTTTACAATCCTCCGGTATTTTATACCAAGGTAGTCGACCGCAGCGGCAAGATTATCCTCTCAAAAGAATCTGCTTCGACTCAGGTTATCAAGACCTCCACCTCCTACCTGCTGACCAGTGCCATGCAGGATACAACCGTAATCGGAACCGGTACGAATCTTGCATTCAAAGCTTCTGAGGTAAATGAGTATATTGTTTCCTACGCCCGTAAGAAATTTCACATTTCTTCCGGCGACGATGCTGCAAGCAATGAGGAATACCAGCAGTACGTAGCGGATATGAAGGCAAAGCTGAGTGACATGCCGGTGGCAGGAAAAACCGGTTCCGCACACTATACCGACCTCTGGTTTGTCGGATATACCCCTTATTATACCGCTGCCATCTGGACCGGTTTTGACAACAATGTTACGCAGATTAACAAAAACTATCACCAGCATATGTGGCGAAAGATTATGGAACAGATTCATGTGGTGAAGGAAAAACAGGCAGTTGAGTTTGCGATGCCGGATTCCATCGTCACCGCCACCATCTGTACCAAATGCGGCAACCTTGCCGTATCCGGTCTGTGCGACCAGGTTAACAGCGTCCGCACCGAGTATTTCGCAAAGGGTACCGTTCCGACCGAAAAATGTACCTGCCACGTAAAGGCATCCATCTGTAAGGCATCCGGTCAGCTTGCAAGCGTCTTCTGTCCTCTGGATGAGGTGGAGGAGAAGGTCTTTTTAAAGAAGGCGGAAACTTCTCCGACTTACGATACTCCGAATCTTCTTCCTTCGGGGGATGTATGTACCATTCATACGTCAGAAAGTGTACTCCCTCCGGAGAATCCCGATGCGGTGACGGACCCCGACATCACCGACGAGGGCGAGCCGTAAATCTTGCGATGCTTTTAATGGAATCTCACAGACAAGATTCTGCGTACCGTGTACGTGTTGCTAAAAAAGCCACTGCCCTTCCAAATTATCTGTTTGGAAGATCAGTGGCTTTTCGTTTTATGCTTTCATCTTTGATTTAAATACCAGTGCTGACAGATAGCCTAAAATCAATGCGCCGGATATACCGACTGCCGTTTCGGACAATCCGCCCTTAAACAACCCCAGAAATCCATCGCTGTCAACCGCTTCCTTGACGCCCTTGAAAAGCATATTGCCAAACCCGCACAACGGCACGGTCGCTCCCGCTCCTGCCCACTCGGCAAACGGCTGATAGATTCCCAGCGCGCCGAGGACGGAGCCGATACAAACCAGCATTACCATGATACGTCCGGGCAGCAGCTTGGTCGCATCCATGAGAATCTGCACCGCACCGCAGATTGCTCCTCCGATTAAAAAAGTTTTTACAAATTCCATTTTTCCCTCTCATTCTTGCGATGAGCACAACGGCTATAAAATCATCCGATCAATAGGAAGATTACGAACCCCTGAACTAATCACCGCAATATTCAAACACGATTGCATGCGCGATTCCCGGCACACTGTTACCCTCATTAAAGCTTACTGTGGAAAGAAGCGCTCCCGTGGGCACAAAGAGAATGCGTTTCCAGATTCCCTCGGACATCTTCCTCAGAAGATAACCGGTCAGTGTGATTGCCGAGCATCCGCACCCGCTGCCGCCGGCATCCGTTCCCTGCCTCTTGGCATCATAGATTTCAATACCGCAGTCCATATACCTGTCTCCGATTTCATAGCCCTTTTCCGACAGCATTGCCAGCAAAATCTCTTTTCCCACTACTCCTAAGTCCCCGGTTACAATGCGGTCAAAATTTTCCGGCTTATCACCGGTATCCTCAAAGTACCGGCTGATGGTATCACATGCCGCCGGTGCCATACATGCCCCCATGTTCATGGAATCCTTCACTCCATAATCGACAATCCTTCCCATGGTTGCCGCACAAAGGCGCACATGGTATGCTCCCTTTTGCGATGAGAGCACCACAGCCCCGCTGCCCGTCACCGTCCAGGTAGCCGCCATCGGACGCTGGTTGCCGTACGCCAGCGGAAAACGAAACTGCTTCTCCGCTCCCGCAAAATGACTCGACGTGACAGCTACCATATTTTCCGCAAAGCCGCCCGACACAAAGACTGCCGCAGCCAGCAGGGATTCTCCCATCGTGGAACATGCGCCGTACAAACCAAGCAGCGGAATGTTCATGCTCTCAATTCCGAATGTCGTGGCAATCAGCTGCCCTAAAAGATCTCCGCCCGCTACAAACCGGACATCCTTCTTGCCAAGCCCCGCATCCCCAATGGCATGCTCAATGGCCTGCCGCATCATGTTGCTTTCCGACTCTTCCCATGTGCTTGCGCCAAACATCGGGTCCTTCTGCACGATATCAAAATACGCCCCAAGCGGCCCTTCGCCCTCCATTTTGCCGGCTACACTTGCAATTCCCCGCACATATACTCCCTCCGGAAAGATCATGCTCTGCTTTCCTTGATATTTGCTGCTCTTATTTTCCATCAGAATCCTCTTTTCTTATTCTTTCTTACCTTAAAATGTCCACTTTCGGCAAATTCTATACTGTACTTTTGCCAAAAAAATTGGTATACTATCTAAGGAAAATACTTACATAATCCGTTTTTTCTCAGATACCTATCCTTAAAAAACGATAAAAGTGAGGCTTGTTATGCTGCGTTCCCTGATACAATTAATCAATTCATTTTCAAAGAAATTACGCGATGACTATATCAGCGCTTTCTCGGCGCAGGCAGCTTTTTTTCTGATTATTTCCTTTTTTCCGTTTGCCATGTTTTTGCTGACGCTGTTGAACTATCTTCCGTTTTCGACGCCGGATATGGTCGCTGCAATACAAAAGGTATTACCTGACACCATGTCAGGCTATGCCTCCGATCTGCTGACAGAGCTGCTGGAACGTTCCTCCGGAACCGTGCTCTCCCTCACTGCTATCGCCGCCCTCTGGTCCGCTTCCAAGGGCTTTTATTCCGTGGTACGCGGATTAGACTCGGTATACCGTTCCACCGCAAGGCGTAACTATATAGTCGCACGCCTTCTTTCAGCACTCTACACTCTGCTGTTTGCCGTGCTGCTGATTGTTGTGCTCTTTATCTTTGTATTCGGTAATCAGATTTACCTCTGGAGTCTGCGTTACCTCCCGATTCTCTCCGAAATGGCTTTGCTCATCATCAGCGTCCGCACCATCGTTGGCTTCGGTCTGATGATTTTGTTCTTCACCGTGATGTTTATGACACTTCCAAACCACAAATCCAGCTTTCTCGCAGAACTTCCCGGCGCAATCCTGACCTCCGCGGGCTGGATTGGTTTTTCCTACCTTTTTTCGTACTACATTGATAATTTCAGCAATTATTCCGCCACCTATGGCAGCCTTACCGCCGTCGTGCTCTGCATGCTGTGGTTCTATGCCTGTATGTACATCATGTTTATCGGTGCCGAAATCAATCAGGTTTTTGCCAATCCTGTTATCCACAGTGCTCTTAGCAACATGCGCACAATACAAAAAAAGCGCCGTGCCAGCCGGAAATCCGCGAAGAATTCCGACCGGAACGAACGCCCATAAACAGAAGAAGCTCCAAA
>CAMALD010000175.1 GCA_945836355.1 uncultured Lachnospiraceae bacterium
GTGGATGTTGCTTCCGTATATGGTGTTGAGTTCACATTTACATGTGCTGATGTGTCCGGCGGAATCAATGGTCAGATTATTATCAATGCAGAGAATGACAACTGGTCCGGTTATGACTGGGGCAATTCTGGTCAGCCTATCGAAGTGAAGGAAACCGGAAATGCAAACGAGTATACGATTGCATTGATTAAGGATACCCCTACCTTCGTAGATGGTGAGTCCTACTCCAATTTCGTACTTAAGCAGTATTGGGGCGAGCCGATGGTAATTACCGCAATCAAGTTCATCGGTGCTGACGGCAAGGCGATCGGCGAAGCAGCAGAGGAAGCTTCGGCAGAGACACCTGGTGAGACTCCGGCAGAAGCAGAAGAGCCGGTTGTTCTTCCAAAGACAGGTCTTGTTTCCGGACTTGTATTTGTGGCTGTAGGTGCAGTTGTATCTGCAGCAGGTGTTGTTGTAGCAAAAAAAAGGAAGACTAATCTGAACGATAGGTGAAGCTTTCATAAAGGCTTATGGGCTGTGCGTTTGTACGCACAGCCTTTTTTCTTCCATTCTGAATAGCGACAGGTTCACAAAATATTATAAAACTCCCCTTGCAAGTTTTTACAAAAGAGTTTATAATAGAATTCATAAACAGACAGCTGTGAAGAAGCTGCGGCATGGAAGTCCTGCAGAGAGCCGGTGGCTGGTGTGAACCGGTGGCATTGAAGTGCCTTTCCACTTTGGAGCTGCCGGTGAAAGCCGGAGGCTGGTAGCCTATATCCTACCAAAGAGAGGTTGGCCTGTCTATGCTGATAGTTTACGCATAAGGGTCTGATAACAAATTGGGTGGCACCGCGGAATATACTTTCGTCCCATGATGATATGGGAGGAAAGTTTTTTTATTATAGGAAATTGCGGCAATTGAGATTCTTTGTTCTTTCATGGGAAGGCAGCAGGAATTTCTTATGAAATAAAAACTCCGGGGGATGCGCACGCAAAAGTTCAATAAGAAACGGAGGAAAACAACATGTTAGATCTCAAATTTGTCCGGGAGAATCCGGAAATTGTCAAGCAGAATATCCGCAATAAGTTTCAGGATGCCAAGCTGCCGCTTGTGGATGAGGTGATTGCACTGGATGCGGAGAATCGTGCAGCCAAGCAGGAGGCAGATAATCTTCGCGCAAACCGAAACAAGATTTCCAAGCAGATTGGCGGTCTGATGGCGCAGGGCAAGAAGGAAGAAGCGGAAGAGGTTAAAAAGCAGGTAAATGAGCAGTCCGCACGTCTTGCCGAGCTGGAGGAAAAGGAAGCCGAGCTGGAGGAAAAGATCAAGAAGATTATGATGACCATTCCGAATATCATTGATCCGAGCGTGCCGATTGGTAAGGATGACAGTGAGAATGTGGAGGTTCAGAAGTACGGGGAGCCGGTAGTGCCTGATTTTGAGATACCGTACCATACAGAGATTATGGAACGCTTTAACGGCATCGACCTTGACAGCGCACGCCGTGTAGCCGGCAATGGCTTCTACTATCTGATGGGGGATATCGCCAGACTTCATTCTGCGGTCATTTCCTATGCGCGTGATTTCATGATTAATCGCGGGTTCACTTACTGTGTTCCGCCGTTTATGATCCGCAGCGATGTGGTGACAGGTGTTATGAGCTTTGCCGAGATGGATGCCATGATGTATAAAATCGAGGGCGAGGATTTGTACCTGATTGGTACCAGCGAGCATTCCATGATTGGAAAGTTTATCGACCAGATTCTGCCGGAGGAGAAGCTTCCGTATACTCTCACCAGCTATTCTCCATGCTTCCGCAAGGAGAAGGGGGCGCATGGCATTGAGGAGAGAGGCGTATACCGTATCCATCAGTTTGAAAAGCAGGAGATGATCGTAGTCTGCAAGCCGGAGGACTCCAAGATGTGGTTCGATAAGCTGTGGCAGAATACGGTGGATTTGTTCCGCTCCCTGGATATTCCGGTTCGCACGCTGGAGTGCTGCTCGGGTGACCTTGCAGACCTGAAGGTAAAGTCAATTGATGTGGAGGCATGGTCACCACGTCAGAAGAAATATTTTGAGGTGGGAAGCTGTTCGAACCTCGGTGATGCACAGGCGCGCCGTCTGAAAATCCGCGTAGTCGGTGAGGGCGGAAAGTACTTTGCGCACACCCTCAACAATACGGTAGTCGCACCGCCGCGCATGCTGATTGCATTTCTCGAGAATAATCTTCAGGCGGACGGAAGTGTCCGCATTCCGGAGGCACTCAGACCGTATATGGGTGGAATGACGGAAATCCGATAGTGATATGCGCATCCGTCGACGGACAGAGCAGGAGGAAAAAATGAGCGAATATCACATAAAAGAACATTTTTTGACAATCACCCGGCACAGACATCTGGTAATAAAACATTGTTTCCGTGCGGGAATCGGATTTCAGGGGTTATTTCACGATTTGTCGAAGTATCTGCCGGAGGAGTTTTTTGTCGGTGCAAAATATTATCAGGGGCATCGCAGTCCGAATGAAGGGGAGCGTGATGCCTATGGCTATTCCAAGGCGTGGATGCATCATAAGGGGCGCAATAAGCATCATTTTGAATACTGGACGGATTATGACCGTGTCACCAGAAAGCTGACACCGGTACAGATGCCAAAACGGTATGTGACGGAAATGTTTTGTGACCGCGTGGCGGCAGGAAAAATATATCAGGGGGACGCCTATACCGACAGGAGCCCGATTGAGTATTTTGAGCGCGGAAGGGCAACCCGTGTGATTCACCCGGAAACCTCGTATCAGCTTGAATATCTGCTCAGAATGCTGGCAGAAAAGGGAGAAAAAAAGACCTTTGCCTACATTCGGAGGTGGAATAACGGAAAAGTCAGAATCAGCAGAGAAAAATAAAGAACAAAAACCGGGCGCATGCCTTTGCGGTAAAGCTATACTGCGAAGGCATGCGCCCGGACTTTTGTGCCCCATGGGCGGGCAAAGAGCCACAGCTTATTTGTTCAGTCTCTGGTTCCATTTGTTCAGATACATTTCCTCGACATCCTCCCCAAGGTATTTGAAGG
This sequence comes from uncultured Lachnospiraceae bacterium, assembly GCA_945836355.1. Lineage (GTDB taxonomy): Bacteria > Bacillota > Clostridia > Lachnospirales > Lachnospiraceae > RGIG4057. The sequence goes on from CAMALD010000175.1 coordinate 3,053, forward strand.
TGGTGCAGCGGTCAAGGATATCCCTGCCGGGGAAAGCGATAGGGCTGTTTTTGATATCCTCGTCCTCAATCAGCTCGCGGGCTGCTTTGTTCGGAGTGGAGTAGGTGATGTAGTTGAAATTAGCAAGGGCAACATCGGCACGGCAGCAGAAATTAATCCAAGCCTCCGCGTTTTCCTTGTTCTGGGCGGTGTTTGGGATAACCCAGCCGTCAATCCAGACATTGGAGCCCTCCTTCGGAACCACGTATACCAAATTCTCATTTTCGCGCTGCGTGTAAATCGCTTCGCCGGAGTAAATTACGCCGAGAGCGGCTTCTTCCCCGATCATTTTATCGCGGACCTGATCTACCACGTAGGCCTGTACCAGCGGTTTCTGCTTCTGAAGAAGCTCCAAGGCCTCATCGAGCTCCGCTTCGTTTGTAGTATTCTGGTCGTAGCCGAGATAGGTCAGTGCAACCATAAAACCGTCACGAACGCTGTTAATCATCAGGATGTCCTGCGAATACTTCTCGTCAAACAGAGCGCCCCAGCTGTCAATCGGCTCATCTACCATTGTCTTGTTGTAGAGAATGCCGACGGTGCCCCAGCAGTACGGAACGCTGTAAACATTGCCCGGGTCAAAATCTTCCGCACTCTTCAAATAATCCGGGTCAATATTCTTGATGTTCGGGATATTGTCATAGTTAAGAGGAAGCAGCATATTCTCGTCAATCATTTTCTGAATCATGTAATCAGAAGGGCAGACAACATCATATTTTGCTGCACCGGTAGCGATAATCGGATACATGTCCTCATTTTCCTCAAAGCAGTTGTAATATACCTTGATGCCGGTATCCTTCTCAAACACATCGATGACACGCTCATCAATATATTCTCCCCAGTTATACACATATACCTCGCCGTTTTCACCCGCCTTAAAATTGCCGGTTGCTTCGAGAGTAAACGGGATTTCATCTTCATCGGCAGCGGAGCCGCATCCGGTCATCGTCATGGCGCCGGTGAGGGCGAGGGTGCCGGCAAGCATAAAAGCAGTGTTGCGGGAGAATCCGGATAATAC
>CAMALD010000176.1 GCA_945836355.1 uncultured Lachnospiraceae bacterium
TGTCCTTCATGAAGGAAGCAGAGAATCCATCCGCGCCGGAATGGAGTTTTTGCTGGATTCGGTGGGGGGCCCGTTTCTCGGACTAGCGGGCTTCTTTATATTCTACGCCTGTGGAATTGATATGGAGTTTACCGCCGGCGGTGTGAGGGAGGCTGTCAATGCACTTGGGGCGCAGGATAAAAATCTGGTGCTTCTGGGCGCGTTTCTTGCGATTGTGGGCTTTGGAAGCAAGGCAGGACTGTTCCCGCTGCACGGCTGGCTCCCTGTGGCGCATCCGGTGGCCCCGGCCCCGGCTTCGGCATTGCTTTCCGGCAATGTCACGAAGATGGGAGTGCTGCTGATTCTGCGCATTATTTATTATGTGCTCGGGACGGATTTTTTGAGAGGAACCTGGGTGCAGTATACCCTGCTGGCGTTTGCGCTGATTACGGTGCTGATGGGTTCGGTTATCGCTTCGAGGGAAAAGCTGTTGAAGCGGAGACTTGCCTACTCGACGGTCAGTCAGGTTTCCTATGCGTTGTTTGGTATTTTTGTCATGCATCCGGTGGCTCTTGCGGGAGCACTCATGCATGTGGTATTTCACTCGGCGGTAAAAAACACCCTGTTTTTGTCTGCGGGTGCCATCATACATCAGACGGGCTGTACCCGTGTGGATGAGCTGAAGGGAATCGGAAAAAAGATGCCTGTGACCATGTGGCTGTATACCTTCGCATCGCTTACTCTGGTGGGGATTCCACCGACATCGGCATTTTTAAGCAAGTGGTATTTAGCGCAGGGGGCTCTTTCGAGCAAAATTCCGGTCGTGTGTATTGCCGGGCCGGTGATTCTGCTGGTCAGTGCGGTATTTACTGCGGCATATCTGCTGTCTGTGACGGTAAACGGTTTTTTGCCGGGACGTGACGAGCAGGGCGAGCTTCTCAAATATGAGAAAAAAGAAGCTTCCCGGAGGATGCTTCTGCCGATGCTTGTCCTGACAGTGGCGGCAGTGGGCCTCGGAATGTTTCCGGGGGCGCTGGTTGATTTTGTGCAGACGATTTGCGGCGTGGTTTTGTAGGAAGGAGGAAATGTATGTCAGAATATTTTTGTTTATTGCCAATCCTTTTTCCGATTGTGACGGGCGCTTTGCTTCCGGTATTTCCGTTCCGGAATAAGCGGCAGCGCAATGTGTATGTAGAAGTGATTACGGTGATTACGACCCTGCTTTCCGCGTGGATGATTTTGGAACATCCGAGTAAGGATATGGTGCTGCTCAACCTTGCGGGAGAGCTTGCCGTTATGTTTCACATTGACGGTCTCGGAATGGTATTTGCGGCGCTGGTTTCGTTTCTCTGGCCGTTTGCGACGCTCTACGCCTTTGAATACATGGAGCACGACGAGAAGGACAATGCCTTTTTTGCGTTCTATACCGCAACCTACGGCGTCACGCTCGGCATTGCATTTTCCGGAAATCTGATGACAATGTACATGTTTTATGAAATGCTTACTTTGGTGACTCTGCCGCTTGTGATGCATGGAATGGATAAAAAGGCGGTACGTGCCGGACGGAAGTATATGACCTATTCCATCGGTGGAGCAGCCTTTGCTTTTATTGCATTTATCTTTGTTTACCGGCTGGGTACGACGATGAATTTTATCCCGGGCGGTGTGTTCGGGGGCGTGGATATCGCCGGAAGGGAGCGGGTTCTGCGCGCGGTATATGTACTCGGAGTGCTTGGCTTTGGCGTGAAGGCGGCTATTTTTCCGTTCCACGGATGGCTGCCGAGCGCATCGATTGCCCCGACCCCGGTCACTGCGCTGCTGCATGCAGTAGCGGTAGTAAAAGCTGGCGCATTTGCTATCATCCGCATAACCTATTATTCCTTTGGCGCAGATTTTCTGCGCGGCACCTTCGCGCAGTATATTGTGCTTGGATTTGCTATAGTAACGGTTATTTACGGCTCGGCGAGAGCGGTGCGTGAGCCTCATCTGAAGAGAAGGCTTGCCTACTCGACGGTAAGCAATCTGTCCTACATTGTGCTCGGGGCGGCTTTGATGACGCCGCTTGGCATGGTGGGCAGTCTGACGCATATGATTGCGCATGCATTTATTAAGATTACGCTGTTTTACTGTGCGGGTGCAATTCTGCATCGCACCGGCATGGAATATGTCCGCGATATGGACGGCGTCGGAAGAAAAATGCCGTATGTCGGCGTCAGCTTTCTGGCGGCAGGACTTGGACTGATTGGCATTCCGCCGATGGCAGGTTTTATCAGCAAATGGAACATTTGTACCGCTGCTGTGGAAGAGGGGAGCGGCATGGCGCTGCTCGGGTGCCTCGCGCTTCTGGTCTCTGCCTTTTTGACGGCAATTTACATTTTCGGATTCCTGATGCGCGCATTCTTTCCGGTAAACGGTGTTATCAATCCGGCATTGGAAAAGGTGTCCGATCCGACCTGGCGCATGAAGCTTCCGCTTGCGGTGCTTGTATTTATGGTGATTGCGGTCGGTGTATTTGCGAAACCGCTGGTGGAATTTCTGACAAAGGTAGCCGAAGGGCTTCTGTGACGGAAGAATGATTTGGGCGGAAGGTGAGTGATATGATGAATAATTTAGCATTTCTTCAATCAGGTGGATATAGTCTGGAAATTCCGCATTTTATGGGCTTTGGGCTGTCCTTTACCATGGATGGCTTTCGGGCAGTATACCTGGGCGTTTTATTGTTTATGTGGCTGACGGCGATGGTGTTCTCGCCTGAGTACATGGAGCATCACGAGAATAAAAAAAGATATTATATATTTACCCTGCTTACGCTTGGTGCAACCGTCGGCGTGTTTCTTTCAGCAGACCTCATGACGACCTTTCTCTTCTTTGAGATTATGTCCTTTACCTCGTATGTGTGGGTGGCGCAGGAGGAGACGAAGGAGGCACTGCGTGCGGCAGAAACATATCTTGCGGTTGCCATCCTCGGCGGTATGGTCATGCTGATGGGGCTTTTTCTGCTGTATCACCAGACGGGAACCCTTGCGATGAGTGAGCTGAAGGCTGCGTGCGCAGCGGCGGAGGATAAGCGGATGCTGTTTGTGGCGGGCTGTCTGATGCTGTTTGGCTTTGGCGCAAAGGCAGGTATGTTTCCGCTGCATATCTGGCTGCCGAAGGCGCATCCGGTTGCTCCGGCCCCGGCGTCGGCGCTGCTCTCCGGCGTGCTCACCAAGGCCGGAATTTTTGGCGTGATTCTGATTAGCGGAAGCATTTTGTATCAGGACAGAACCTTTGGCTGGATTGTTCTGGTGCTTGGAACCGTCACGATGTTTCTGGGCGCGGTGCTGGGCGTATTCTCCATCGACCTGAAACGCACCTTTGCCTGCTCGTCGGTGTCACAGATCGGATTTATCCTGACCGGACTCGGCATGATGAATCTGATGGAGGAGAATCTGCTCGCGGTGCACGGAGCGTTTCTGCATGCGGTCAACCATTCGCTGATCAAGCTGGTATTGTTCCTGCTTGCCGGTGTGGTGTTCAAAAACCTGCACACTCTGGACTTAAACAGAATCAAGGGCTTTGGCAAGGGGAAACCGTTTTTTATGGCAGCGTATCTCTCGGCGGCATTTGCTATCGGAGGACTGCCTTTTTTCTCCGGATATGTGAGCAAAACGTTATTGCATGAGGCGATTGTGGAGGGAAGCCATATGTACGGCGGTGACCTTCATGTCATGTTAAAGGTGATTGAGTGGGCGTTTTTAATCTCGGGCGGCATGACAGTGGCATATATGTTGAAAATCTTTGCAGTACTGTTTGCGGAAAAGCCGTCCGAAGAAGTGAAGGGTGTTTCCGGAAAGCAATACCTGACAGCGAAGGTAAAGGCATTGCTGGCAGTTCCGGTTGTCTTGTTTGCAGTGTTGGGATGCCTGCCGAATCGCATTATGAAGCCGCTTGCAGCCGGTGCGGAGAAGTTTTTCTACGGAGGCACGGTTCGTCAAGAGGCGGAGACTGTGTTATTTTTCTCGCTTGAAAATCTGAAGGGAGCGGCAATCTCCATCGGAATCGGCCTGCTTTTATATTTTACTTTAGTCATGTTATTTTATTTTATAGTTACACTCATGAGTT
>CAMALD010000177.1 GCA_945836355.1 uncultured Lachnospiraceae bacterium
AGCCAGTGATAAGACCCGCGAAATGATCGAGGTTTCGCGGCTTCGCGCCGGTATTGCCGAAGAGCGCCGCGAAATCACCGGCCAGGAGGCAAAATTGGGTGCCATTTACTATGAGTTGTACAAAAATGGCGAGGTGCTCACACCGGATGCCGTAAACGTATGCATGGACATTGATAAGCTCCAGAGCAGACTTGCCGAGAAGGAAGAAGCCCTGAACAAGATCAATGAGGCTATCGCCGCTAAGAAAGCAGCAAAAGAATCCAACACGTGTGAGGAAACTGCCTGTCCGGAATGCGGCACACCAAACCCATCCGGTGCAAAGTTCTGCAGCGAATGCGGTGCGAAGATACCTGTCATCGTGGATGCCGATGCCGTTGAGGTAACTGAGAAACCGGTCAAGGCGGTTTGCCCGGAGTGCGGCACCGAGCTCAGACCTGATCAGAAGTTCTGCAACGAATGCGGCACCAAGATCAATTAATATCGTTACAGCAGTAAAGGAAAGCCGGGGCAAGTAATTGTCCCGGTCTCTTTTTGCATTCATTCCGCATCCGTGGACTCACGGATGATTTCTGCCATCTTCTATCTGCTTACTCGGCAAGCTTTCTGCGCAGATACTCCCTGCACTCCTCCTGCCGTTGATTCAGCCGTGCTTTCACCTCGGCATAATCCGGCTGTAATTCCTCGACTCTCTCCGGCAGCTTCTCCACATCATCAATTAAATGATTTTCCAACCCTGCCTCCATCAGCAGATTCTCCATCCGCTCCGGATACAGCTTATGCGGAATCGTGATAAAGTTGCGCTCATACACGATGGAAAATACCGTTGCATGAAACGAATTGGTAATCACAAGAGCTGCGCCCTCAATTAATCCGATAAATTCCTCCGGTCCGGCATCCGAAAAACGTCCGAGCTCATTCGAATACTTCTTCATGCCACGATTGTGCACTACCGGAAGCCCCGTCTGCTCCGATACCTGCTGCACAATTTTTTCAAGCCGGGCGTCCTTTCCGATAACATGTACAAAGATGTACGGCTTCTTATACTTCGACGATTTCTTTATTTGATCAAAATCATCCCTGGTAAGCAGCAGTGTCGGGTCAAGCACCACCGTAACCGGCTGCTTTACCAGCGGCTGCAGCAGTTCCTTAGCTGACTGCTCGCGCACCGAGATACTCTGATAATCCTGCAGGAAATATGCCATAAAATCCTTTTCTGCGTTGGTCAGCTCCGTTTTTCCGATACTGGAGGCGTAGGAAAGCTTCTTCTTGCCGGTATGGTCAAACGCCAGAAAATATGCCGGCTGCACTCCCTTTGTAATGGTGCTGTTCCACACCTGATCGCTTCCGGTAACCAGCACATCATAATTTGCGGCAACATTCTCCTCCTCCAGCATCGCCATGCTCGTATACGGTGTTGTGGTATTCATCACATGGTCAATGAAGCTTTCAAATTTTTTTGCTTTAGTGATTTTATCCCTCTGTGTGAGGCAGAACTTAACCTTGCGCAGTCCGTTATATCCTCTGTTCAGAAGCCGGTTGGAGAACCGCTTTCTCTTGCGGAACAAACGATATGCATTATCGATTGCCGGCAGACGAAAGTTGATGATTTCCGCTTCATGCCCCTCTTTTTCCAGAAAACGCTGCAGTGACCATGCCTGCAGTACACAGCCATAGTTATATGCCGAATTAAACGTCACGATTCCGATTTTCATCTTTTATCATGCCTCCTTGCACTTCTCGTCAAACAAATGCTCAAAACGATAGACGATATCACTGTTATACTCTTCAAACGAGATATTCAGCGGTTTCACCTCACCGCGGTCAAAGGCCTCCATACCGGCAAGCAGACCCGCAGCGCTGTTTTCCACCAGATATCCGTTGTATCTGCGCATGAAATCGCCCGGTCCCGGAATGTCGGTCGAGATTGCCGGAATACCGAGGGTGTCAGCCTCCAGAATCACAAGCCCCAGCGCATCTCTGTTGGACGAGAGCAGGAACAAATCGCATTCCCTCAGAATCGTAAACGGATTGGAAATTGCTTTTACAATGATAATCCGGTCAGCGCATTCCTGCTCTGCCGCATAGCTTACCGTCTTTCTGTACAGCGGACCGTATCCTCCGATGATAATCAGGACAACATCCGAATGCTTCTGCGCATACTGCGCAAATGCGTCAATCAGCTTGCAGTGGTCCTTTTCCACAGAGAAACGTCCGATTGTGATAAATTTGCGCAGGGACTTATCCTGCAGTATTTGCTGAAAATCCTCCACCGGTATCGTGATGCGGGTCTCTGCATCCACCGTGAACTCTTTCTTTGCCTTTTCAAGCACTCCCTGGTAGAAATGCGCATTTTCTATAATTTCCACACCATCCTCGCGGTTTTCAATCTTCTGCATGGAAAGCTTTGCGGTCTGACTGACAGCAACCACCTTCTCGTACTCGCGGTATGCATGCTGCAATGTCCGCATGTGCTGGTTGCCCTTTTCCTTTACTTCATCGTAAATATCGCTGTGAACAAAAATTGCCTTCTTTGCCGGCGACTGCAAAAAGAGCATGGTCAGGTACGGTGAGTAACCGGTAAAATGTATCAGCTTATCAATCTGCACCAGACCGAAACGCTTCTGATATTCTCTGGTAAAGAGCTCCTTCATCTTGCGCGCAATCCACTTTGTCTCCAGATTGCATTTAAAATACAGCTTAAATGCCAGCGTTTCCGAAAGCGTTTTCTCCGTAATCTCACCGCTCATCGGAAGCAGGTCCACCGAGCGTGGCACCATATCGAGGCGCTCCGGTGTCTTTGAAAATACCGCCTGCGGGAAGGTGAAGTAGTAATTTGCCTTATCCTTGTCCACCATATTAATAATGTTGAGCAGAGAAGTGGTGATGCCGTTTCTTCCCAGATTCGAACAGTATACCATGACATTTTCTTTTCCGTTCGGATGTGCCTGCTCGGTAGCACAGCAGTTCTCGCCCCTCAAAATATGGCGCAGAATCCTGTCCGCCGCGTCCCGATTGTCATACTTGCAGTATGTCCGGCGAAATTCCGTGTCGTCATACTGCTTCGGCGACCGGATTTCCTGCACCAACTCCTGCACATGATTGACCTTTGGGAACGGAAGGCTGTCGATTGGCACATACAGCCCTCTCTCGTCCAGATACTCCTCGCGGTCATAGGTAAACAGTACGATTTTCCCGTCCGCAGCATTTGCATAATCATAAAAGACGCTGGAATAATCCGTCACCATGACATCCGCGGTATTCAGCATATCATACGTGTCATATTCCTTCGGGAAAGGCAGGATATGCTTAAATTTACTGAAATTAAACTTACTTGCCGTAAACAGATGAAACTTGACAAAGAAAATCTCATCGTCATGCAGCTCCCTGTCAAGAATATGGAAGTAGCACTTTGCAGCCTCCATCTGAATATCCGTCTTCTTATTAGTCATAACACCGCGCCAGGTCGGCATATAAACTATAATTTTCTTTCCCTCAAAGCCCATCTCGGCGCGAAGCTGTTCGCGACGCTCCTTATTGAAGAAAATGCTGTTGCGCGGATATCCCTCCATCAGAGCGGTACCCTTCCAGGTATTGTTCAACATATAGGCATTCATCATCTTCTCGCGCATATAATCATTCGGATACAGAAGATAATCCGCGATAAAAAAATTGCGCTGTGCATTTCCGATTGCATATGCACGATTCCAGACATCACGCCCCATCATTTTAAACGGTGTTCCGTGCCACGTGTTCAGATAAACCTGTCCCTCACGCTTGATAAACCATGCCGGAAATGTGGTGTCATTTACCAGATATTTGGCGGTTGCTAACAGTCTGCGGTATTCCTTGCCGACAGGCTTAACAAATTGCACATCGGTGATACCGTAATACTCAAACATACGTCTTAACGAGCCGATTTTTCCGCCTCTCGCAATCAAATATACCTTAAAATCCTCATATTCTCCTGCGCGCAGTTCTTTTACCAGATAAAAAATATTTCCTCCCAGGTCCGTACCGTCCTTGGATACCAGCAGGACCGCCTTTTCATCAAGCGGTGCCTGATTTAACATC
>CAMALD010000178.1 GCA_945836355.1 uncultured Lachnospiraceae bacterium
CAGCAGATGAAAAATCAGACAAGTCAAGGTGTTAGTTATTTATTATTCGGTGTACCAGTGCATCGGGAGGTTGTCTGTATGACGAAGAAACAAAAAAAGGTTTTGATCCGTATTATTGTGTCGGCGGTGCTGCTGCTCGTGTTTAAGCTTCTTCCGATTGAAAACCGGTATGTGAAGCTGATATTGTTCATGATTCCGTATCTGATCATCGGCTATGATATCCTGCGCAAGGCAGTGCTCGGTATCTTTCACGGAAAAGTTTTTGATGAGAACTTTTTGATGGCGATTGCCACGGTGGGCGCGATTGCACTCAGCGATTATGTCGAGGGCACGGCGGTAATGCTGTTTTACCAGATTGGTGAGCTGTTCCAGAGCTATGCGGTGGGCAAGAGCCGCAAGAATATTACGGAGCTGATGGATATCCGTCCGGATTATGCGAATATCGAGAAGAACGGTATACTCGAGCAGGTGGATCCGGAGGAGGTGGCGGTCGGTACCGTTATCGTAGTGCAGCCCGGGGAAAAGGTGCCGATTGATGGTGTGATTGTGGAGGGTGTTTCGACGCTGAATACCAGTGCGCTTACGGGCGAGAGCCTGCCGCGCGGGGTAAGGACCGGTGATGAGGTGATCAGCGGATGTGTCAATCTTTCGGGAGTGCTCCGCATAAAGACGACGAAGGAATTTGGTGAGTCTACGGTTTCAAAGATTCTTGATTTGGTTGAAAATTCGAGCATGAAGAAATCCCGATCGGAGAATTTCATCACCCGGTTTGCAAGATACTATACTCCTGCAGTCTGCATCGGAGCGCTGCTGCTTGCGGTGATGCCGCCGGTGGTCGGCCTGCTGCTTGGCAATCCGGCGGAGTGGTCCAAGTGGGTTATCCGTGCCCTGACGACGCTGGTAATCAGCTGTCCGTGCGCGCTGGTTATCTCCATTCCGCTCAGCTTTTTCGGAGGTATCGGCGGGGCCTCGGCAAAGGGGATTCTGGTCAAGGGTTCGAATTACCTGGAAGCGTTGTCGGAGACGAAGTATGTCGTATGTGACAAGACCGGCACCCTGACGAAGGGTGTGTTTGAGGTGACGCAGGTGGTTCCTTCCGGGGGCATTTCAGCCGGGGAATTACTGGAGCTTGCGGCGCTGGCGGAAAGCTATTCCAATCATCCTATCAGCAAGAGCCTGAAAGATGCATACGGAAAGGCAATCGACAATGTGCGGGTGTCCGGGGTGGAGGAAATCAGCGGACATGGTGTGAAGGCACTGGTGGACGGCAGGAGCGTGGCTGCGGGAAATGCTAAGCTGATGGAGCAAATGAAAATCACATACGAAGTGCCGCAGAAGGCGTGCACCCAAGTGCATGTAGCGGTGGACGGACGATATGCGGGATATATTCTCATCTCGGATGTGGTGAAGGAAAATGCGGCAGCAGCCGTGGCAGGTCTGAAGGCAGCCGGTGTGAAGCAGGTTGTGATGCTGACCGGCGATGCAAGGCGTGTGGCGGACGCGGTAGCGGCGGAGCTTGGCGTGGATGTGGTAAAGAGTGAGCTTCTTCCGGCAGATAAGGTGACGGAGGTGGAGGCACTGCTTGATGCAAAAGGCGACAAGGAAAAGCTGGTATTTGTCGGCGACGGCATCAATGACGCGCCGGTGCTTGCGAGAGCTGACCTCGGTATCGCGATGGGAGCGCTCGGTTCGGACGCGGCCATCGAGGCGGCGGATATCGTACTGATGGATGATGACCCTGCAAAGATTACAACAGCGATGCGGATTTCAAAAAAGACCCTGCGGATTGTTCGTCAGAACATCGTGTTTGCTCTGACAGTCAAGTTTGCCTGCCTGGCATTCGGTGCCTTTGGATATATTAATATGTGGTGGGCTATTTTTGCGGATGTCGGCGTCATGATTCTGGCGGTGTTGAATGCGACAAGAGCACTGTGCTGTGATGAGTAGTCAACAGGCGGCTGGTCGGTGCATATAATTTCATAGAATAAAACAAGGGACTGCGCGAAGGAAAACCTGCGCAGTCCTTTTTGGCACATAGGAGGCAGAATTTCTATGAGATTGGAGCATTTTATTCCGGTGCTTTTAGGAACCGGCTTTACATTTTTCATGACAACAGCGGGGGCAGCTATGGTATTTGTGTTCGGAAAGCAGATGAAGCAGTCCATGCTCAAAGCATTCATGGGATTTGCAGGCGGCGTAATGATGGCGGCATCGGTGTGGTCACTTCTGCTCCCGGCAATCGAGGAGGCGGTCGCGCAGGGAAAATCCGGTGTAATTCCCGCGGGCGGCGGTTTCCTGCTCGGTGCAATATTTTTCCTTGTGGTGGATTTTGTGCTGCAGAAGCTGCACACACAGAAGATGGAGAAGCTGCGTGCGATGGAGGCGGGTGGTGCGACGGATAAAAACGGAAGGCAGGGAAAGCACCGGCTTACCAAAAAAATGACGATGCTGTTTCTGGCGGTGACGCTGCACAACATACCGGAGGGAATGGCGGTCGGTATGGCGTTTGCGATGGCGGCATTCGGCGGTGAGTCGGCAAGCGTGACGATGGTGTCAGCGATTGCGCTGGCGGTCGGCATAGGTATTCAGAATTTTCCGGAGGGAGCCGCAATTTCACTTCCCCTGCGCCAGGAAAACATCAGCAGAAAAAGAGCGTTTGGATACGGGGCACTGTCCGGTATTGTGGAGCCGCTTGCCGGTATTCTGACGGTGCTGGTGGCAGGCTCGGTCCAGAGTGTGCTTCCGTGGATGCTGTCTTTTGCTGCGGGGGCAATGATTTATGTGGTGGTGGAAGAGTTAATCCCTGAGGCACATGTGGAATCGGGCATAAAAATCGGCACCATCGGTGCATTGGTGGGATTCCTTGCAATGATGGTGCTCGATGTTGCACTGGGATAATTCTTGGGTATGTTTAGTCCTCACCCTCCAGCGTCGGGTTGCCCTCCGGGAAGATGTTTGCCAGTAATTGTCCGGTGATTTCCAGTGGAGCGGATGTGCCAAGAATTTGTCCGTCCACTCCCTGTTGTACCACGGTGATGAGGTCGCCCTCCTCCGGAACCGGCATGATTGCGGAGAGAACCGTATCGCTTAACTGCATGGTGGAGAGCGGCTCGTCATTCAACAGCACCACACTGTAGGTGGTAAAGCCGGTACCGGTCAGGAACGCGGTGTAGGTGGTTTCGGTCTTGTCTTTGTTTCCGAAAAGCAGATGGAAGCCACCGTCATCCTCGCTGTCGTCTTCCCCGGAGGAAGGGGCATATGAAGTCTGGCTGCTGTCGGCAAAGAGCCGGATACCGGTGACCTCAATCGGGTCGATGCCCATCTGCATCTCGACAGCAGGATAAGGCTGGTTGTCGGCATATGCGTTGTAATCGCCGTACAGCATGTCATATTCAAGGATTTCCAGATTCTCCAGATAGGTGTCCGAACCCATCTGGGTCTGGTGAAAACCGTTCAAAATACCGCTGTGGATGTTCAGGCGGTTCAATACATAGGAGTAAAGCTGGTAGGCTTCCATATCCCTGTGCTCAGCCTCCATGTCAAAATTGCTCCACATAATGTACTGGGTGCAAAACAGGCTGCCGCTGGTAAGCTGTTCTTCGGTCAGCTTGAAGCCCGGCAGATGGTCGCCGTACATAACCAAAACCGTATCCTCGCCGGTGCTCTCCAGATATTCGATCAGATCCGCCACAAAGGCATCCATCTCGTAAATCTGATTGGAATAGTAGAGCAGCTGGTAGTAAAGCTCCTCCGGGTATTCGTCAGAGAGGGCGAGGGTGATTTCCGGGTCGGTAAGGATTGCCTCCGAAGGATAACTGCCATGCCCCTGTACGGAGATGGTGTAAATGAAATCCGGCTCCTCTGTGGAGCTTAATGCTTTGGCAATTTCCTCAATCAACACATAATCCTTTGCCCAATTTAACGGCGTGCGCTCAATGTGGTTCATGTACTCAATCGGGGTAAAGGAATCAAAGCCGAGATTCGGAAACACGGTATGTCTTCCGTAAAACGTGCCGTCATTGTTGTGGATGGCATGAGTGCCGTAGCCGAGCTCCTTCAGCACAT
>CAMALD010000179.1 GCA_945836355.1 uncultured Lachnospiraceae bacterium
AAGCCCTCAAGATAGCCTTTCAAATGCTCCGGCAAAAACCGAATCTGATCGTAATAATTCTTTTTATCGTATATTCTCCCGACAAAAGTAAGCTCTTTTGTCGGCAGTTTTTTCCCGCTTAGCTGCAGACACGTCCACTTATCAGCTCTCGCCGCAAGCGGAAGGTGATAAATCTGTGCTCCAGCCTGCCTTACTCTTTCACTTGCTCCACGGTCAAAATGATAAATCCGGTTGCAGGAATGAAATACCGACCTGCTGTACAGATTCAGCAGCGGGCTGTCAAATACCCACGACACATACCGCACCCCTTCCCGCTGACAGATATCTGCAACCAGCGGGAAAAAATTGAAGGAAAAACAGTAATCCGGTGCCTGTGTCCGCAATAGATCCGAAAGATACTCCGCAAACGCATCATCACAATAAAAGTTCACCATTCTCTGCGTGGTAAGCACTACCTGAAATCCCATTTCATTTAGGGAGGTCAGCATGTCCCGCTGCATCAGGCTGTCCCAATCATAATATACGATTTTCTTCCTCATTTTTTCCTGCATTTGCTTTCATTACCCTTCTGTAGTTTTCTGCCAAAAGCTCCCACCGGGCCAAATCAAGCTCCAGCTCCACTGTAGAAAGCAATTCCCTCTCCAGTGCCATAAACCTTGCCAGATAAGGATTGTTCTTATAATCCGGAAAATATTGCCGCACTTTTTTTTGCATTTCAGCAAACGGGATACTGCCAAGCTCGGACATCCGCATAAAAAAAGTATGCAGACTATTGATATAATAAAGCCGTAAAAATTCAAACTCAAATTCGCGATAATATTTTTCAAAGATGCCTCTGCGGCGATATTCTGCCAGCTTTGCCTCCTCGATGGTAAGACGCTGCAGATGTCTCTCGGAATTAACCGAAAGAATGGTGGACTGTGGATTTACATAGTAATAATACAGCTCCCGCCCTATCACATAGCAGCGATTCACAGCAAGGCGTACCATCGCCATCCAGTAGTTATCCTCATACGCTGTCTGTTCAGGGAACTCCGGTGCGGCCTGCTGTAAAAAATTTGCACGAAACAGCTTACTGCACACGCCCCCCGGCAACCTTTCCACCAAAAATGCATGCTTTTTCTCTTCCGAATCCACCAGGATACATCTGTCCTCAAACACATGGGAATTCAACGGCTCATATGCATCCACCACACGCTTCATACAGCAGTCCACAAAATCACATTGCTCTCGCTGTAAGGCTTCATACAAGCGTTCGTACATATCGACAGCCACCCAGTCATCCGAATCCACAAAACCGATGCATGGCGCAACCGCATGACGCAGCCCTTCGTTCCGCGCTCCGCCCTGTCTGCGATTTTCAGGTAACGTGTATATTTCTATCGAATCCGGATACTTCTTCTGCCAGTACAAAAGCTTGCGCCCGGTGCGGTCCGTCGATGCATCATCCACAAAAATAAGCTGCAAACACTCGATACCAATGGTCTGATTCACCAGCGAATTAATGCACCGGTCAATATAGCGCTCCACATTATAGCATGGCACAATGATGCTGATTTTCTTCCCTGATGCTGTCATATATGTATCCTCCCGTAACCGTTTTCCCGCTGACATTCTCACACAGACGCACAATATTTTCTGATAATCTCTTCTATTATTTTCTCCGCATGTGCCATTCTCCCTACCTCGCGCAGACATTCCAGCTTTCGTTCATACATTCCCTTCGCTTTTAACTCCCGCTCAAATTCTTTAATTATCATGCAGCTTGAAATAATTCCATGCAGCATATTGCCATTGGTCCCCGATTCCAGCCGATAGGTTTCTATCAGCACCTCATCAATGTATGCTACTTTATATTTTGCTGTGATTCGTAACAGCAATTCATAATCCTCCAGATTGGGCAGTGTCGTATCGAACACTCCTACCCCGCCCGCTCCCGTCAATACTTCTTTTCTGACACAAATAGCCGGCGCCCCGATTATATTTTCCGCCAGAAGATAAGTGAAAATATCTCCTTCTCTTACATTCATTGGAATGCAAGGATCCGGTATGTAGTAAACTTCATTTTCGGAATCAACCCTCGACATGATATGATACACCATCCCGACATCCGGTTCAGCCTCCGCCAAAACCTGCATCTGCTTTTCCAATTTACCCGGAAGCCATTTGTCATCGCTGTCCTGAAATGCGATATATTCCCCCGATGCGCGGCGGATTCCCGCATTTCGTGCGGCTGCCACACCGCGGTTGGAAGGAGTGCGCATATACCGGATGCGCGTATCCTGATACGCGTTTACGACCTCCCTCGTATTGTCCGTGGAGCCGTCGTCCACCACAATCAGCTCCAGATTTTCATAGCTCTGCGATAACACACTCTCCATCGCGCGCGGCAGATATTCTGCCCGGTTATAAGTCGGCAGTATCACCGAAACCAATGGCTGTTCCATTTCTTTTCCTCCGCTTTTTGCATATCGGCAGTTCTCACCACTCAAATCATCACTTAATCTTCACATTCCCTTCCGTTTTCCAGCAGGGACAGTATCGCCCCCGCCCGCTCAAGCCAGGAATGTCCTTCGCGCACTTTCTTTTGTCCGTTCTGCGCAATCTCCAGACGGTCCTGCGGGTGCCTGCTGTAGTATTGCACCAGCTCGACAAGCTCACTGACACTTTCATACACCACGAAATCCTTTCCCGGCTCCAGCAGACCTTCATAATCCGCCTGATAATTGGAAATCAGGAAGCCTCCGCAATTTAGAATATCCCATGCCTGCTGCGGTATTCCGCTGACCCGGGCGCGGTTCGTGATATTCAGATTGATTGCGCTTTCTGCATAATGTGCCGCCAGCTTTTCCCCGTACGGGATGGCATTTCCGAGCTCCGGCGAACAGGCGCTGAATAACTCTCCCAGCTCCGCGCCCAGCCTTTTTATCACCAGCTCCCGCTCCAATCTGGTCGTCTGCTCCGCCAGAAAAAAGTTTTCAATCATATACTTGTATTTTTCTTTGTCGTCGGATGCCTGCCCTATGGAGAGCTGCTTCATCAGACTCTCCCAGAAAGCATCCCCCATCAGGTCGCCGAAGAGCGAATATCCGTACACATGCACCTGTACAGTTGTAATTCCGTCCAGATAGCCTCTGGCAGTATCCGGCAGCTTGGAAAAGTGCCGGTACAGATTATCCCGATGCAGTCTTCCCACAAAGCTGATTCGCCCGGTCTGTCCGGCTTTGGAAGCCGCCATACCGCTGCCGAGCACCGGTGCCAAAGGCAAATAATAGACCTCCGCCACTCCTCTTGCGCGGTACACCTCCACCATCGCCGAATCCACAGTCAATATCCTGTTGCAGCCATTGGTCAGCCCCTCGGCAAATGGAGCCATCGTCGGAGCATCACAGCACCAGCTGATATACAGCACCTGTTCCTCCTCGCAGGCCTGTGACAATGCAGAAATAAAGCCAAACGAATACACTGCATCCGCCGCCTGCTCCCTGATTAACTGACGAATCAGGGGCAGAAAGCGTTCCTCCTGCTCCTGATTCTGCAACGGGCAGGTGAACGTTTCCACACCTGCCCCCAACGCCTGCATTGCATTTTTACATGCGGCATCCGCCGCATGATTTGTCTGATAATATAATATCTTCATCCCACCACTCACAGTTTGATTCTTTTTAATTCTTCCGCAAGCTGCTCTTTACTCAGCCACTGCCTGTTGTTCGCCGAGCTGTATTCAAAGCCCTCCTCCACAAGAGTGCCTCCCTCGGTAAAATAATTCTTATAGTTCCACCACTCAAAATGAGGATAAATGATGTAGTGCTTTTCGTACTCGTAGGTCATGCGCGAATCATCCTTGGTGACCATCACCTCATGCAGCTTCTCACCCTCGCGAATACCGATTTCCCTGATTTTGGCATCCGGCAGCATCGCATAGGCAAGGTCGCCGATATGAAAGCTCGGTATCTTGGAAATATAGGTCTCGCCGCCCTTGCTCTCGGCCAGCGCCTCAAACACCAGCTCAACCCCCTGCTCCAGAGTAATCCAGAAAT
>CAMALD010000180.1 GCA_945836355.1 uncultured Lachnospiraceae bacterium
TTTCTTTTTTTTTTTTTTTTTCTCCTCTTCTTCTTAAACAAACCCCAAAGCATACGCTGTAATCCGAAGCATACGCGGTCGTAGGAAAACTTCGGCAGAGCATCCAACTGCTTTAACAGCTTATCATAACGGCTGATTGGTCCCTGCACAATATGCGGAAAAAAAATCATGCAGGTGAACAGCTTCAGATAGTTATGCTCACACTTTGTCTTTCTCCAATACACATCCAGCAGATAGCCTGCGGAGGAAAATGTATAGTACGAAATTCCAAGCGGAAATATCACCTTGCCAAAACCAAAATCGCGAAAGGAGGTTGTCACAACAAAACCAATCATTCTGCCAACCTTGATATAGATGAGTATTCCGAGCACTACAACAAATGCGCCCAGCAGATATTTTTTGCTGCGTTTCTTGTACGCGACCAAAAGTGCCGCCGCTTCCTTCGGCGTCATACCCTCTTTTTCCGCATCGTATCCTCTGTACACTCTATCCATGCAGCGCGATGTCAGATAGACCACCAGCGATGTCGCAATCAAAATTGCCAACATACTCTTGCTGCCCGCGCAGTAATAGAAAAATAAGCTGCCCGCAAGAATGACAAGCCTGCGCAGCCATACCCGCGGCATAATCAGGTATACCGCCATAAAACCGGCAAAAAATAATAAAAACTCCAGTGAATTATATGACATAAAAACTCTCCCGTCTGTCGTTAGTCAATTTCGCTTGATATGCATTACTCCGCTATAGAATACCATATATCCATCCACAAAATCAAGTTTATCCTATTTATTCCGCATATTTTGAAAAAAATTCCGGAACAAAGAACAGGCATGCAGCTTGCCACAGCTACATGCCTGTCTGCACCGTCAGCTTAACAGCATACGGTCGTTATCAAGTTGTTTTCCCGAAGCCTTTTTGAATTGCGCAAGCAAATCCTCCACCGTCATGTGGGAGCGCTCTTCCCCCGACACATCCAGAATGATATGCCCCTGCTCCATCATCAGCGTGCGGTTGCCCAGCTCCAGCGCCGACTGCATATTGTGCGTAATCATCATGCAGGTCAGATGGTATTCCTCCACCAGCCCCGCCGTCAGCTTCAATATTTTCTCGGCGGCACCCGGGTCAAGCGCTGCCGTATGTTCATCCAGCAAAAGCAGCTGCGGCGGATTGATGGTCGCCATCATCAGCGTCACCGCCTGACGCTGTCCCCCGGAAAGCAGCCCCATCGGGTGCTTCATGCGGTTTTCCAGCCCCATATCGAGCCGCGCAAGCTGCTCACGGAACAATTCACGGTCCTTCTGGGTGATATGTCCCAGCCAGCCGCCGCGTCCGGCAGCCAATGCCAGATTCTCCTCAATCGTCATGCCCGGCGCCGTGCCCTTCATCGGGTCCTGAAATAAACGCCCGATGCTCTTGGAGCGGCGGTACTCCGGCATCAATGTAATGTCTCTGCCATCCAGCACAATACTTCCGCTGTCGGTAAAAAAAGCTCCCGAAATTGCCTGAAACAATGTCGATTTTCCGGCACCGTTGGAGCCGATAATCGTAATAAAATCCCCCCTGGCAACATTGAGCGAAATATTGTCCAATGCGGTCTTTGCATTCACCGTGCCGCGGTTAAAGGTTTTGGAAATGCCCGAGAGCACCAGCATGTCATTCGTTTGTTTCATTGCTTTCGAATCCATTCCGCGCCTCCTTTCTTCCACCCGCAAAACGCCTGCGCAGCATCGGAAGCTGCTTCTTCAGATACGGTCCGGAGATTGCGATAATAACGATGACCGCTGAAACCAGCTTGAGCATATATGCCGGCATATGGAAGCGCAGGGCAACCGTATATACCAAGCGGAATAAAAATGCACCGAGTACCGTTGCGAGCGCCCTCAAGAGTATGCTGCCCTTGGAAAATATCGCGTTTCCAATCAGCAGGGAGGCAAGCGCTACCGTGACCATCCCCTGTCCGATATCAATATTCGCTCCCTTCTGGGACTGCGCCAAAAGACAGCCTGACAACGCGGTAAAGGAATTGGATACGCACAGCCCGATGGTTGTGGTAAAAACCGGATTGATGGACGAGGAGCGCACCATGTCCGGATTGTTTCCGGTTGCCTGAATCGCAAGACCCAGTCTCGTGCGAAGGAAAAGCACCAGAAAAAACACCACCAGCGCCACCGCTGCAGCTGCGACCACCAGCTTGTACTGCTCCGCCAGAAAAGTGCCTGCAAGGGCAGCCTTGAGACGGGTAAATACCGTCTCCGTCTTATTCATATTCAAGAGCGACGAATTTCCCATGACTGCAATATTGACAGAATACAGACCGGTATTGACAATGATGCCCGCGAGAAGGCTTTCTATCCCCATGCGGGTCTGCAGGAACGCGGTCACAAAGCCCGAAAGCACGCCCGCGCCCATAGCTGCGGCCAGCGACAGATACGGGTGGCCTGATATCGCCACTACCGCCCCCACCGTTGCACCGAGCGTAAAACACCCATCCGTGGACAAATCACATACATTCAGCATGGAATAGCTTAAGAACAGCGCCAGTACCGTCAGCGCACTGATTAAGCCTAGCTCTAAAGCCGTCTGTGTCAACGAGAAAATCGAAGCAAAATCCATTGAAATAATCCCCCTAATTAGTTCAGATCACCGAAGCTCTCTGCTGTCGTGATGCTCTCCACCTTTGTACAATACGGAGCGAAGGTCGTCTTTAAGGTCTCAAAATCCAGACCGAGTACGGCACAGATTTCGGTGTTCACTGTTGCGGTGCCGTTATCAAAGGTCTTGACCGGCATATCTGCCGGATTCTTGCCATCCACCAGAAGCTCGGATACCATATTGGCAGTCTCCACACCCAGATTGGCATAGTCCACACCATATCCTAAGAATGCGCCGTTCAATGCGAAGGAGTCTGCTCCTGCGTAATGCGGAATGCCTGCATTTGCAAGTGTCTCATAGATAGCAAGCTCAGACTTCATAATGGTATTGTCACTCGGGGTAAATACTGCGTCCACTCCGTCCGCTACCAGCGCCTGTGCTGCAAGCGTTACCTCATCAGCATTGGTACCGGTGCGCTCCACATAAGCTACACCCTTGTTGTCAAGATAAGCTTTTGCCGCTGCGATTGCGGAGGTGGAGGAATCCTGACCCACATCATAGAGGAGACCAACCTTGGCTGCATCCGGGTCTGCCGCAAAAATCAGATTCATAATTGCATTGGTATCAAGATAGTCGGAGGTACCGGTGATATTCGCGCCCGGCTTTTCCAGAGTATCGACAAGCTGCACTGCAAGAGGATCGGATACTGCTGCAAATACGACCGGAATCTTATTATCCTCGGTGGCTGCCTGCATTGCCATGGCAACCGGTGTTGCCACGCCAATCATCAGGTCTACATCCTCAGCAACAAAATTTGCCACAATCTGGTACAGTACGTTGGAATCAGCGTTACAGTTGTCATAAAGGATATCAAAGGTAACGCCGTTCTTGTCGCCAAGACTCTTCAGCTGGGCTTTGATATTGTCTACAATCTGGTTCAGAGAAGCATCATCCACATAATTGCAGATGCCGATCTTAAAGGTCTTGCCGTCATTTTTCTCTGAAGCTCCTCCGCATGCGCAAAGCGCAAATACGAGTACAAGTGTGAGTAACATGGATACTGCTTTTTTCATAATCATCATTCTCCCTTCTTATTCGAGCTGCGGGAACAGGGATTTTTATTTTATGGAAAAGGCAGTTTCCTTTACGACAAAAAATCCTGTCCCAATCAGACTGATTTCTGCTGGGACAGGATATCATTAACCCTGCGGTGCCACCCGGCTTGACACATCATGTGTCCTCTCATGCATACTAACATATGCTGACATTTGATCTCGGAGTGCCTGCTCCGTCTCACATACTCAAAAGTGTGCACACTTCTTTTCTGCTCGCCCTCGGAAGTCCATTCAGCTCCATATTTACTGCCATATTCCCACCATCAACGGCTCTCTGAAAGAAAGGGATGAAGCTTACTTACTCTTCTTCAACGGTTT
>CAMALD010000181.1 GCA_945836355.1 uncultured Lachnospiraceae bacterium
AGCTTTCGGTGTGCGGTATTGTTTCAGGTAATGGTTACTACATAAGCTACAAGGATTGTCAAGGACAGACAAGGTAATTTCACAAGGAGGTAATGAATATGATAAAGTTTAAAAAGTTTTTAGCTGCAGCTATGACGGGTATGATGATGCTCGGCGCGGTAGGAGTAAGTGCTCCTGCGGTTACGGTGAAGGCAGCAGAAGATGCAAAGCCTGCGATTACGGCGGAAGTTGATTACAAGGATTTCGTTTTGGAAGTTAACACACCAACAGCAAAAAAAATAAGCTATATTACTTTGGAGGTGTTGAAGGACAACACAGGCAGCAAGGTTTCGGCATCCTATACATATAAGGCAGAAGCTGAAAAAACAAGTGTTGATCTTTCGTTCCTTAAGATTTCTAAGAAGGCATATATCCGCGTGTTTAACACCTTGAAGCCGGAAGAGAAGTCTGCTGTTATCACCGTGAATGCACAGCCGGAGAAGCTTTCCATGAAGTTTGTGGATGGTAAGGGCACCTTTGAAGAGAGCTTTACTGCAAAGGTTGGAAAGACCGCTTTGACGCTGGATAATGCGGGAGTTGCGAAATTAGAGTATCGTCCGCTTTATGCAGCTGAGTGGAAAAAGTTTGGCACAGCAAATGACGCGTTTGCAAAATTGACTGCGTCCCGTATCGCAGGCACCACATGGGTGGTACGTCAGATAGCAACGGGCTCTGCAGTGGCTGGCACCGAGATTAAGGTGAAGATTCCGGCAATGGCAAAGGCTCCGAAGGTTACTGTTGATTACGTCAAGAATTCGGTGAAGCTTCCGAAGGGCTCTGAGTATTTTGTAATCAAAGCAGACGGTACTGAACAGCTGAAGGATAGCAAAAAGGTGGCAGTTTCGGCAGCAGTTGCAGCGGCACCGGAAAAGATTCTTGAGAATTTGGGTATTGGAAGCAGTGCTGCAATTGGTATAATGAATGAAGGCTTCACTTTGGTAGTCAATACCGCGAAGACAGACAAAAAGGCTGCATCACAGCAGGCATTCGTAAACATTCCTGCAGTTACTGCAGCTGCGGTTAACGCTTCCGGTACTGCAGTTACCGTTGGCTCCAACAAGTTGACGGCTGAATCGCTAGGTGCAGGTCTGAAGCTTACAGCAACAGGCGCAAATTTCGAGTATTCTCTGGATGGAACGAAGTGGGCTAAGGTAGCAAAGGATAAGAGTGTCGTTGCGAAGATTAAGGATAACACGAAGGAAGTTTTGGTGCGTCAGGCTGGTGTGAAGCCGGCTAAGGATGGCAGCGGCGCAGCTCTTCCGTCCCTCACTGCAAAGCTTACTTACACCAAGCCGGTGGCAGGTATTACACTTAAACTGGCAAATGGTAATGCTGTTAAGGCAGATACTGTAATCGAGGTTTCAACTGGTAGTGCAATCTCTCTTACTTCTCTCTTTACTGCAGAAGTAACGAATAAGGATGGTAAGGCAGATACAACTGCGAAAGTGACTTACTCGGTATCCGGTGGTAGTGCAGAGGCTAAGATTGAGAACACAAGCTTGGATATCTCCAAGGAAGCTAAAGGCACAGTATTGACAATCACTGCCAAGGTTACTAAGGGTGATGCAAAGGATGCGACCGCTACGGTTAAGTTGAAAGTAAAGTAGTGTCAGTCAACAACGAAACACAATCAAAGTTCTCCTATTGGAATCATGAGTAATAGAATCGAGCGTTGCTTTTCGGATATTTTATCCGGGGAGCAGCGCTCCTTTTTAGTGTTGCGCAATGCTTTAAAACGAATTTTTTTCTTGTATTTTATGACATATTCCTGTATAATATGATACAGATATTTACATAATCGACAAAATAATACAAAAGATTTAGGAGGGCTGTTATGGCTGATTTGAAAAAGAAGATGGTGACAATTCATCGGCATAAGGTCCTGGGTGCGCTGGTAGGACTGGTGCATGCCTGTGAGAATCGTGTTGATAACACGCATACTACCGATATTATTGTGAAAAGTCTGGCATTGCTAACGGAGCCGGCGGACGATGACTATATCGCACGGCTGCAAAGTCAATGCGAAAAGATACATGAAGAGAAGGCATGCATTTCCTCAGGCGGTATATACTGTACTTCCCGCTATGATAATACAAAGGATTATGATATTGACCGCATTTGGGATGCCGCGGAGGATCTGCGGGCAGCAAAGCTGCTGATGCTTCAGGCAATATATGCGACAGCGGTGCGGCTGGATAGGAAGCTTGCCGATGAAGACGGCAAGAGAAAGCAGGATATGGAGAATTTCCTATATCTCGGCTTATCCATCCTGTCAAATGACTGTACGAAAGAGCAGTTCATGAAAGAGTTCTGGCAGGCATGGAGAGAGATTGCACGACCGTTTTTTTACGATTAAGAGATACTTATATTAAAAGAAGAATAATCACACTTAAAATACACTAAAATATAGACCAATCATAAAACGTCTACGCAACAGGCTGGCTGTTGTGTAGACGTTTTTTACTTTATAGAAATTGTGTCGATTTACTATAATGCACTATGAGCTTCGCTGCGCAGTTCCCTTGTGACAACCCTCGCTGAGGATGCGCATGCATAAAATATTAAGGTTTGGGTAAGATATCGGGGAAAAGAGGCAAATAACATGAAAAATAAGGTTGAGTGAGGTGCGATATGAAGAAAGTGATATGTGTTTCGGGAATGCTGTTGTTCATAGGTGTTTTGCTGTTGTTGTGCTATCTTATGTTTTTTAGGGAGAAGGAGACCGGAATGCCCGAGGGCACTCTGGTAAAGAACTATATGACAGACCGGGCATGTTAGAAGGACGGAAAAAACTATGGTACAGATCATATATATGAAAGCGGAGCAGGCTACGATAGTATACAACAAGAAAGTCTTTTTAGAGGATGTTGTGACCATGACGGGGCCGGACAAGAATGTGATAAAAAAGCTGAGCTCGCAGGTGCTGTTTGTGGTGCCGGATGAGCAGAAGCAGAAATACATTTTTTCCATTCTTAAGGTGATTGAGCTGATGCAGAAGCAGAACCCGGATTACCTGATTATCAATGAGGGACCGCCGGATTTCATTGTGGAGTATGAGCCGCCGAAGGCAAAGAACAAAATCATCGAATATGTAAAAATAGTGTTTGTGTGCTTTGCGGTAGTCATCGGGTCTGCATTTACCATCATGACATTTAACCAGGATGTCAGCGTTTCAGAGATTTTTGCAAAGCTGGCGAAAATTATTACCGGGGAGGAATGGCAAAAGCCGGGGATGCTCGAGGCCGGTTACTGCATCGGACTTCCCGCCGGTATCATCATATTTTTTAATCATTTCTCCCATCTGAGAATGAGCTCAGACCCGACACCGCTGCAGGTTCAGCTCCGGATTTATGAGAAGGATGTCAATGACGCCATCATCAAGACAGCCTCCAGGGAGGGGAAGACAATTGATGTATCTTAGCGGGTGGATAGCGGATGTCGCATTAGCAGTGGTAGGGATTGCCAGCGGTGCATTGGTGGCGGCAGGTATGTTTGCTTTTGTCACAATGATTGGTGTGGTCAGCCGGATGGCAGCGCGCACAAAATCCATTGCCCGCGCAATGCTGTATGAGGATATGGTAATCATCGGAGCTGCCGCGGGAAATATCTTATTTCATTATGAACCGACGTTTCGCGCTTTGTGGATGGGTAGTGTATGGCAGGGACTGTTTGGTTTTTTTTCCGGAGTGTACGTGGGGTGTCTCTCTATCGCACTGGCGGAGCTGCTGAACGTCGTGCCGATTTTCTCGCGCAGGATTAAGCTGCATCGGGGATTGGCGGCATTTGTGCTGTCCTTTGCATTCGGAAAGCTTGCGGGCTCTGTTATCCATTTCTTTTGGTAAGTAAGGGGCTGTAGCATGCGCAGTAGGGTAAATAAACGGGCGGGGGTGGGAATGCCTGTAAAAAACTCTTGTATTCCCGCCACGCTCATGCTACAATCGTTACAAAGCATTTATTTCTATATCCTTTCAGGTGCGGG
>CAMALD010000182.1 GCA_945836355.1 uncultured Lachnospiraceae bacterium
TGCCTACCGCTCCGATAACCGCAGCTATGATATGAATTATATTTATCTTGGAAAATAAAACATAAGGCAGTATAAATATGAGTAAAGTGTTGGTTGTTGGCGGCGGTGCTGCCGGCATGATGGCTGCAATAAGTGCAGCAAGGGCGGGGCATAGAGTAGTTCTGCTGGAACAGAATGAAAAATTAGGAAAAAAGCTGTACATTACCGGAAAGGGCAGATGTAACATCACCAATGCCTGCGACCTGGAAGAATTGTTTGGCAATGTGGTGAGCAATCCGCGATTTATGTACAGTGCTTTTTATGGGTTTTCAAATCACGAGACGATTTCTTTCTTTCAATCCATTGGTCTCGATACAAAAATCGAACGGGGACAGCGCGTGTTTCCGGTATCAGACCATTCTTCCGATGTCATCCGTTCTCTCGAAAATGAACTCAGAAGGCTGAAAGTAGATATAAAACTTAATGCAGCAGTCACGGGCCTGATAACGGAGGAGGGGCGTTTCTGTGCATTGACGATGAAGAGCGGCGAGCGGCTGCAGGCAGATGCTTGTGTGATTGCGACCGGCGGACTGTCGTATCCGACGACCGGCTCAACCGGGGACGGTTACCGGTTTGCGAAGCAGCTGGGGCATACCGTCACTCCGCTGTATCCGTCACTGGTAAGCATCCAGCTCGCTTCGGATGCACCGGCGAGGCTGGAAGGTCTCTCACTCAAAAACATCCATGCGTCGGTCAGTGTCGCGGCACCAAAGCAGGAGAATACCGGTGCGGATAACGGGGAAAAGAAAAAGAAAACGCTCAAGACTGGGAAAATATTATTCGAAGAATTCGGCGAGCTGGTGTTCACCTCGCGGGGAGTCAGCGGGCCGGTCATCTTAAGCGCCAGCAGTAAAATCGCGGAATATGTTCCGAAATATGATTTGCTTGTGCATATCGATTTGAAGCCTGCACTGTCGGAAGAGCAGCTTGATGCAAGAATATTAAGGGATTTTGACGAAGCAAAGAACAAGCAATATAAAAATGCACTGGATCAGCTATTGCCTCAAAAAATAATTCCGGTTATAATTGATATGAGTGGCATTTCACCGGAAAAACAGGTAAATGCGATATCGAAGGAAGAGAGAAGAAAAATCGCAAGGCTTTTGAAGAAGGTTACCTTTCCGGTCCGGGCGCTTGGCGGGTTTGATGAAGCGGTCATCACGAAGGGAGGAATTTCGGTGAAGGAGATCAATCCTTCCACTATGGAGTCCAAGCTGGTGCAGGGTGTTTATTTTGCCGGAGAAGTGATGGATGTGGATGCGTATACCGGAGGCTACAATCTGCAGGTGGCGTGGTCGAGCGGCTATCTCGCAGGAAGCAGCATTCCGCTGTAAAAAAGAAAATGCATGGAGGAGAAAATGAGTACCATAAATATTGCGATAGATGGACCGGCGGGTGCCGGAAAGAGTACGATTGCGAAAAGCGTGGCAAAGGAGCTCGGATATGTGTATGTGGATACCGGAGCAATGTACCGTGCGCTGGGCTTGTATTTTTTGAGAAATCATATTCCGGCGGAGGATACGGCGAAGATTGTCAAGTCACTGCCGGAGATTGACGTGACGATATGCTATGAGAACGGTGAGCAGATTGTGATGCTGTGCGGGGAAAATGTGAATGGTCTGATCCGCACGGAGGAGGTCGGAAATATGGCATCCCGGATCAGCCCAATTCCTGAGGTGAGAGAGAAGCTGCGGGATCTGCAGAGAGGACTGGCCCGGAAGGAAAATGTCATCATGGATGGCAGGGACATCGGCACCACCATTCTGCCTGATGCTAGGCTGAAGATATTTCTTACGGCATCGCCGGTGGTGCGGGCAAAACGCCGGTATCAGGAGCTGCTTGAGCGCGGTGTGGAATGTGACCTGAATGAGATTGAGCGCGATATTATTCAGAGGGACGAGCAGGATATGAGCCGTGCGGTGTCGCCGCTTCGCCGTGCGGAGGATGCCGTGCTGCTGGACTGTTCCGATATGACGGTGGAAGAGACAAAAAATAAAATTATCGCACTGCTGGCAGAGGCCTGAACATGAGAATTACGGTGGCAAAAACGGCGGGCTTTTGCTTTGGGGTGCGGCGCGCGGTGGATACCGTGTACAAGCTGGCAGCTGAACACCCGGACGGCGGTGTGTACACCCTGGGTCCTATTATCCACAACGAGGAAGTGGTGAAGGACTTGGAACAAAACGGTGTGAAGGTATTGCCGGACACGGAGACGGCTGCAGAGTGCGACGGCGGCACGATTGTCATCCGCTCACACGGTGTGTCGGAGCAGGTGTACCGGTGTCTTAAGGAAATGAAAAGGGAGGACGGACAGCCTCGTTTTCAACTGGTGGATGCAACATGTCCCTTTGTTAAAAAAATACACCGCACCGTCCGCGAAAAGAGTGAACAGGGATATCACATTCTGGTATTCGGTGACCGAAAGCACCCGGAGGTGCAGGGGATTGTCGGATGGAGCATCTCTCCGGTGCTGATTGCTGCGGATGAGGCTGAATTGCAGAGCGAGCTGCAAAAACTGGAAAACGAAAAAGAAAAAAAACTTTGCATTGTAGCACAAACGACATTTAATTACAAGAAATTTGAAGATTTAGTTGAAATTACGAAGAAAAAGAGTTATGATATAATTGTTGTCAATACGATATGCAATGCGACGGAAGAACGTCAGGCGGAGGCTGCAAGCTTAGCCGGACAATCGGATGCCATGATTGTGGTCGGCGGAAAGTCCAGCTCGAATACGAGAAAGCTTTTCGAAATATCAAAAAAGGAATGTGCAAATACTTACTATATACAGACACTTAGTGACCTGGATTTAAGAAACTTTAAATCTTTTCGTAGCGTAGGTATTACTGCAGGGGCATCCACCCCAAATCATATTATCAAGGAGGTTTATACCAGCATGTCAGAAGAAAGTTTTGAGAAGTTATTGGAGGAGTCTTTACGGACAATACACAACGGAGAGGTAGTCGAGGGCACTGTAATTCGTGTAAAAGAAGATGAGATTGTCTTAAACATCGGTTATAAGGCTGACGGTATCATTACCAGAAGCGAGTATACCAATTCTCCGAATGAGGATTTGAGAGAGCATGTTAAAGAGGGCGACACCATGACCGCAAAGGTTTTGAAGGTGAACGACGGTGAGGGACAGGTTCTCTTAACCTACAAGAAGCTGATTGCAGAAAAAGGCAACAAGCGTCTTGAGGAGGCATTTAATAACAAAGAAGTATTGACAGCAAAAGTTTCCGCAGTGCTTGAGGGCGGTTTAAGCGTAGTGATCGACGAGGCAAGAGTATTTATTCCGGCAAGCCTTGTATCCGATACCTACGAGAAGAATCTTGAGAAGTATAAGGATCAGGAGATCGAGTTCGTTATCAGCGAGTTCAATCCGAAGAGAAGACGCATCATCGGTGACAGAAAGCAGCTCATCGTTGCGAAGAAGAAGGAGCTTGCAGAGGCATTATTCGCAAAGATTAAGGTGGGCGATGTGATCGAGGGTACCGTTAAGAATGTTACCGATTTCGGCGTGTTCATCGACTTGGGCGGTGCTGATGGTCTTCTTCATATCTCCGAGATGTCCTGGGGCAGAGTTGAGAATCCGAAGAAGGTTTTCAAGGCCGGTGATGTGGTTAAGGCATTCATCAAGGATATTCAGGGAGAGAAGATTGCACTCAGCATGAAGTTTGAGGATGAGAATCCTTGGAAGGATGCCGAGGAGAAGTTTGCAGTCGGCAACGTAGTAACCGGTAAGGTTGCACGCATGACAGATTTCGGAGCATTTGTAGAGCTTGTTCCGGGTGTGGACGCACTTCTTCATGTTTCCCAGATTGCAAGAGAGCATATCGAGAAGCCTGCCGATGTACTCAAGATCGGTCAGGAGGTTACCGCTAAGATTGTAGATTTCAACAGCGAGGATAAAAAGATCAGCCTCAGCATGAAAGCATTGCTTGCACCGGTTGAAGTGGAAGCAGAGGAAG
>CAMALD010000183.1 GCA_945836355.1 uncultured Lachnospiraceae bacterium
CGATGTCCCGGATGAAGTCGATGTAGTTCAGGTTCAGCAGCCAGTCGGCGTTGTTGACCATCATGGCCTTTCCCTCGCCGAACTCAATGAACCGCTCCATCTGCTTTTTGAAGCAGTCACAGTTGTGCTGGATGGTTTCCGGGGTCATCATGGAACGCATATCCGAACGGCCGGACGGGTCGCCGATGTAACCGGTGCCGCCGCCAATCAATACCACCGGCTTGTTGCCTGCCATCTGAAGACGCTTCATCAGGCACAGAGCCATAAAATGTCCGACATGAAGGGAATCGGCGGTCGGGTCAAAGCCGATGTAGAAGGTGGCTTTCCCGTTGTTGATTAAATCTTTAATTTCCTTTTCGTCCGTCACCTGCGCTATCAGACCACGGGCAACGAGTTCGTCATAAATTGTCATGTGATAACCTCATCTCTAAATAATGTTTTGGTGTCTTTCATGCTGATAAAGTATATTTGTGCATAAAGACCTAATGTTATTTTAACAGTGAATTGCAGGATTGCAAGTGTTTTTTTGCTCTTGCAAGCAAAATTTCCTTCTGATTATCCTCAGGATGCTCCAGCACATGCTCGAGAAGTGACTGGAGGATATCGCCGATTTCCCTGCCCGGGAGAAAGCCCTCCCGGATCAAATCGGAGCCGTTGACGGCGAGATCCTTCAGGCAGACACATTGCTTTCTTGCAAGTATCTCGTGTGCAATTTCCTTTGCACGTGCGAGCTGCGCCAGCTTATCCGGCATCCCCTCGGGATTTTGTGCGCACAGGTCGGCCTCCTGCAAGAGAAAGAGCAGGTCGAGATATTCCTTGCCGATGCGGTTGATGGTGCGGCGCATGATACGCTCGGTGGTGGCACTGCAGCTGTCAGAGTAGCGGTAATCGTGATACTCGATCAGATGGGAGACGGTGTGAATCGTATCATTGTCAAATTTCAGGCGGCGCAGAATCTGTTTGGACATCTGAGCACCGATCGACTGGTGCCGGTAAAAATGAGCTGTCCCCTCCTTGTCGTAGGTTTTGACCGATGGCTTTCCGATGTCGTGCAGCAGGATTGCATAGCGGAGTGCGGTCTGCTCCTTTTTGTTCAGAATCGGAACATCGTCCGGGGCGCTATCGGATGAAATTTCAGCGCTCTGCCCGGCATGGGCAAAAAGGGAGGCGCAGTGCATCAGCGCATGAATGGTATGATTGCCGACATCATAGATATGATGCGGATTTTCCTGCGGAGTATTGAGAAGCACATCGAATTCCGGGAGAAAAACCGCAGTCAGGCCGGTCTCGTATGCCGTCAGCAGGCGCTCCGGGTGAGCCGAGAGCAGAAGCTTGGTCAGCTCCACGCGGATGCGCTCCGCACTGATGCGGGCAAGCTCGCCGGCGTGCGAAGCCACAGCGCGCAGGGTGTCCGGCTCGATAGCAAAATCGAGCTGTGCGGAAAAGCGGACAGCCCGCATGATGCGCAGCGCATCCTCATCAAAGCGCTCGTCGGGATTGCCCACGCAGCGTATGAGACGCCGGTTCATATCGTCCTGACCGCCAAACACGTCCACAAGACCTGCGGTGTCACTGTACGCCATGGCGTTGATGGTGAAGTCGCGCCGCCGCAGGTCCTCGGTCAGCTGTGAGGTGAATTCCACATGGCTTGGATGCCGGGAATCCTCGTACTCGCCATCGATACGGTAGGTGGTGACTTCAAAACCCTCGTGCTCGAGCATGACCGTGACCGTGCCATGTTCAATGCCGGTGTCGATGGTGTGGGGGAAGATTGCCTTGATTTGGCCGGGCAAAGCATTGGTGGTGATATCCCAGTCCTCCGGGGTGCGCCCGAGCAGACTGTCGCGCACGCACCCGCCCACGGCAAAGGCTTCAAAGCCATGCTCTTCGATTTTGGTGAGAATGTATTTTACCTTTTCCGGTAATATAATTTGAAACATAGTTCATCTCCGTTTCGTTGATTATTTCCGGTGCAAATCCCAGAGGGAATCTGCATAAGCAGAGGCATCCGGACAGAAGGAAGCGTCGTTTGACTGGGAGTAATTGCTCCAGTCTTCGTTTGCGATGCGCAGCTGGAGGGTGGCGGTGTCGCCGGGTGCGAGTATTCCGGCGGAATCGGAAAAGCTCAGCCTCATGCATGATTTGCCGTCGCAAAGGTATTCGCCCGATACCGAGTCGGTAATCGCGCGGTAGGATACGCCACTGACGTCGGCATAGTCGCACCAGAGCTTCTGCACCACATCGCTTTCCGGAGTGTAATAATAGCGCAGTTCGATGCTGCTTAATGCAATGCTCTCGCCGGTGTCATTGCGCAAAAGCAGGTGCGGCGAAATCGTGTTGGTGATATCCTCCCGGCATTCGTTGTAGGAAAGCAGCACAAGCTCCCCGGAGGTTCCGGACGGGTTTGCGGTAGGCTGTGGTGCAACACTCGGGAGGGCGGGCGCCGGAGTTGGCTTTGGCGTCTCGCCTGGAGCGGGTGTCGGGGTCAGCTTGCTGTCATCCTCTGCGGAAGAATCGTCAGGCTCCGTATTGTCGCCGGATGCATTGCTGCCGGAGCGGGCAAGGATTTGCTCTTTGACAAATTTGCCGGATTCGGTGAGTGCGGAGTCCGGCATCGTGCCGTTTACAGACGCAGAGGGAAGAAGCAGTGCGGAGGATTCCGCTTTATTGCACAGCGACCAGTTGCACCAGCTGATGTGATATTTGTCAAGGAAATCAAGCCATAGCAGGGAGGATGCCTTGTCCACAGCCCCGTTGCCGGAGGCATCGGTGGTGCCCCATTCGGTAACAAACAGGGCGAGCCCCTTGTTCATGGCAGCTTCTGCTTTGCTTCGCAGCCATTCCTTATGAGTTCCCGCATAAAAGTGCAGGGAATACATCAGATTGTCAAAATCGAGCGGATCGGCTGCCGCGGCATCAACATCCTGACTCCATGTCGGGGTGCCCACGATAATGACAGCATTCGGTGAATAGCTGCGAATCACCGGAATAACCTTCTGGGCATACGGTTTTATATTGCCGCTCCAGGACACGCCGCCGTTTGGCTCGTTGCAGATTTCATAGAGAATATTCGGACAGTCCGGGTAGCGGGATGCCACATCGGTAAAAAACTGAATCGCCTGTGTCTGGTTGGTCTGCGGGTTGCCGTCGGCAAGGATATGCCAGTCGACAATCACATATTGGTCAAGCTCGATGGCGGCATCGATTAAACTGCACACCTTGGACAAATTCCAGGAAGGATTGCGCAGGTAACTGTCATTTCCCTCATAGGAATACATTGCAATGCGGAACACATCGGTATGCCATTCGTCGCGCAGTGTCCGCATATATTCTGCGGTGGCAAGCTGTGGAAACCAGGCAATTCCTGCGGTGCTGATGCCATGCAGAACGATTTCTTCGCCGTCCTGATTGCATAGCCGTGTGCCGATAACCTGAAGCTGACCGTTAGCAGATACGGATGTATTGCGCCCGCCTGCAGTCGAAGGTGCCTTTGTCGGTGTCGGGACAGGTGTCGGGGTGATGGATGGAGCTTTTGTCGGGGCTGCGGTCGGAGCCAGTGTAACGGTCGAAGCCGAAATGCTTGTCGGAGCAGGAGAAGCTGTGGACTCAGGCATGTTTGTCGGTACCAGGGTGTCCTGTGCATCAGGCAGGTTTGTCGGTGCCGGGGTATCCTGTGCCTCAGGCACGTTTGTCAGTGCCGGGGTATCCTGCGATTCAGGCTCAATTGTCGGTACCGGAGTATGTTGTGTCTCAGACACGTTTGTCGATACCGGAGTGTCCTGTGCCTCAGGCTCACCGGTTGGCACCGGGGTGTCGGTCGGATCAGCCGCGTCTGTTGAGTCTCCGATGCCGGCCGATACCGATATGGTCGGGGATTTCGATGGAGAAAGCGCGGTATCCTCTGCAGGGTCCTGAAAATAATTGGTCACAAATATTGCAGCCATAGCCGAGACAATAGCAGCGGATAATATTAAAAGTATGGTTATGAGCAAAGCTCGTCCCGGAT
>CAMALD010000184.1 GCA_945836355.1 uncultured Lachnospiraceae bacterium
GGTCTGGGACTTGCAATTTCCAGGCAGCTCGTGGAGCTGATGGGCGGTAGCATCGGTGTGAACAGCGTGTACGGTGAAGGAAGTGAATTTTACTTCAATATTCACCAGAAGACGGTGGATAATGTACTGGCGGCGCAGCTTAAGCAGCCGGACGGCGGCAGGACGATATGTGGACAGTTTTCGAATCCGCTGCTTGAGGAGCATTTGAAGCAGCTCTGCGTGCAATACCGGCTCAGGTATGTTTCGTGTGATGAGTGGAGTGCCTCCGGTGAAAAAACGGATTATTTTTTCACGGATGCGGAAAAATATGATGAGCTTGGTGAACTGCTGCGCGAGAACCGTGAGCGGACAGGGGAGCTTTGTGTGCTGCGCAATCCCTTGACGCAGGACTGTGGGGCTTTAAAGGCAACGCTCATCAATAAACCGCTGTATACACTGAATTTCTGCCAGACTATCAATCATGAGATGGCATTTGCGGCAGATTCTTTGGAGCAATCCATGAATTTTGCAGCGCCGGAGGCGAAGATTCTGATTGTTGATGATAATGAGATGAACTTAAAGGTTGCTGTCGGTCTGCTGGAGCCGCTGCACATGCAGATTGATACGGCTGACAGCGGTAAGAGGGCGCTGCAGATGATACAGCAGAAGCAGTACCATATCATTTTTATGGATCACATGATGCCGGTTATGGATGGCATTGAGACCACCGAGCGCATCCGTGCGCTGGACGGCGATTATTACCGCAATGTGCCGGTCATTGCCCTTTCAGCCAATGCGCTGATGGAGGCGAGGGAACGGTTTAAAAACGCGGGTATGGATGACTTTGTCGCCAAGCCGATTGAGATGAAGGAAATCTGCGCGAAGCTGAAAACCTGGCTGCCACGCGGGCTCGTACAGAAAGCGGACTCAGCAGAAGAGGGCTTGGGGAAAACAGCACAGGGGAAAATTGAGGCTGGCGCAGACAAAGGTGCTGCAACAGAAGAAAACGGACAGAAGAGCAATCCGGCATTCTCCGGCGGAGCGGAAGCTGCCGAGACACAGGCACTGCTTGCAGCTGGAATCGATCCGGCAGAAGGTATTCGCTGTTCCGGGAACGAAAAGCTGTGGCGCAGCCTGCTGGGAGATTTTTATAAGCTTATCGATGCCAAAGCGACAAAGCTGGAAAAGTGTCTGGCGGATGATATGATCCGGGACTATACCATTGAGGTGCATGCGCTCAAAAATACGGCGCGTATGATCGGTGCATCAGAGCTCTCGGAGTGGTTTCACCGCATGGAGGACTGCGGAAACGCCGGAGATGTGGAGACGATTCGTACCGAGACACCGCAGCTGCTGGCGGGCTACCGGAGTCTGAAAGAGATATTGCGTCCGTACGGGGCGGCACAGAACGAAAGCTTAAGAAAAGCCGATCATGCGGAGCTGATTGCCATTCTGACCAGAATTCGTGATGCGGCGGACCGGTTTGATTTGGATGCGGCGGATGAGGCGATGAAGGAATTGGAGCAGTGTGCGCTTCCGCAGGAATGCGCTACTCTGATGGATGCGCTGCGGGTAAGCATTGCGGACGTCATGCTGGAGGAAATCCTGAATCAGACCGCACAGATGATTGCAACGCTGGAAAAATAGTGTGAAAATTTAGAAAAACCTTTTGTGAGGAAATTATGGAGATACAAAAACAAAACAGGGCAAATCCCTTGGGGACTCTGCCCATTAGCAAGCTTCTGTTAAAGTTTACCGTGCCGAGCATCATAGCGATGCTGACGGGCGCCTTGTACAATATTGTCGACCAGTTCTTTATCGGACGCCGCGTAGGTGAGCTGGGAAATGCGGCGACCAATATCGCCTTCCCCCTGTCCATCTGCTGCATTGCCATTGCATTGCTGTTTGGCATCGGTGGCGCGGCAGCCTTCAATCTGGCGAAGGGAAGCGGGGATGATGAGACAGCCGTGTATTACATGGGCAATTCCATTTCCGGAATGCTGTCCCTGGGTGTTCTGCTGCTTATTATTACGCAGCTCTTTCTTGAGCCTCTGCTGACCTTTTTCGGCACGCCGGACAGTGTCATGGGCTATGCGTATTCCTATGTGCGCATCACCTCCATCGGATTTCCGATGCTGATTTTTTCGAGCGGCGGCGGGCATCTGGTACGCGCGGACGGCAGCCCGAGCTTTTCCATGTTCACCAATATTCTGGGTGCCGTAATCAATACGATACTGGACGCCATCTTTGTGTTCGGGCTGGACATGGGCATGGAAGGTGCCGCGCTGGCTACGGTGATTGGACAGTATGTGGCAGGCGGACTGACCATGTATTATCTGTCGCACTGCAAGACGGTCAGACTGGAGTTAAAGCATCTGAAAATCCGCGGAAAATGCCTTGCGCGCGTGGCATCCCTGGGGGCGGCACCGTGCAGCAATCAGCTGGCAATGATGGTGGTGCAGCTTGTGATGAATAAATCGCTGACCTACTATGGGGCTCAATCCTCATACGGCGAGGAGATACCGCTTGCCTGCGCCGGGATTATCTCGAAGGTCAACCAGTTGTTTTTCTCGTTCATCATCGGCCTGTCGCAGGGGCTGCAGCCGATTATCAGCTTTAATTACGGTGCCAGAAAGTATGCCCGCGTGAAGAAGGCCTATCTGACCTCGATATCCATCGGTGCGGTAATTGCGTTTGTGGCATTCTGCCTGTTCCAGGCAATTCCGGAAAAGCTGATTTCCATCTTCGGGGAAGGCACGGAGGAATATATCGCCTTTGCGGTGAGCTATTTCCGCACCTTCCTGTTCTTCACATTTTTAAATTTTTTACAGCCGCTGACGTCCAATTGCTTCACGGCAATCGGAAAACCATTGAAGGGCATGTTCCTGTCGCTGACACGACAGATTATCTTTTTGCTTCCGCTGATTGTGCTGCTGCCTCTTGCCATCGGTATTGACGGAATTCTCTATGCCGGACCTCTGGCAGACGGAATGGCGGCGGTAGCGGCATTTGCGATGATTGCGGTGGAGCTTCACCGTCCACAGTATCATGCAGACATGGAACAGACAGTATAAAAGAGGAGGACTTAAACATGGACAATTCCAAACCATTGGGGCCAAAGGCGCCGAAGGACCCGACCAGAAAAAGACCATCGGTCTATCTGATGTTGGACGATGTGATTGAAGGAACCAAAAGAGAGGACGGTAATTATGCCGATATTTGTTTCCTGGAGGGAAGAGTGCGCTCCAAGGTGACTGCGCTTATGCCGGATGCTCCGCAGGACATGGCAGCAGAGCTGCAGAACAGTGCCGGACTCAGAAAATATGTGCACAGTATCGGTGTGACCGCAACCGCGCAGGAGCCGGAGAACAGAAAGGAAAGCCTGAAGTTTTCCCTGAATGTACGCCGCGAGAAGGACTACAGCGGCACCACCTATCAGACAGAGCTGACCTGTGACGGCAGTGAAGCGGTCATTGAGCTGGCAGATTATCCGGTATCGGAGGAGGATACCAGCCTGGCATCGTTCTACATGCAGTTTAATAAATACATGACTGCCAAGATGACCATCCGCTTTTATCTGAACGACGGATATGAGGTGCCGGAGCTGATTCCGGACCCGCCGGTGGATTTTGCATCCGATGAATACCGCAGGATGATTGAGGCCTCCTGTGTGCAGGAGGGCAATCTGTTCCGCCTAAAGAGAGCCATCGCCAAAGCAAGAAACGGCGAGGATGTGACGATTGCCTATATCGGCGGTTCCATCACCCAGGGCGCAGGTGCAAAACCGATTGCCACCAACAGCTACGCATATCAGTCCTATGAGGCATTTAAAAAGCGCTTCGGCAAGGGCGATGGCAGCAACGTGCACTTTGTAAAAGCTGGTCTCGGCGGCACTCCGTCGGAGCTCGGTCTGTGCCGTTACGAGCGTGAGGTGTTAAAGTCCGGCGAGGTAATTCCGGATATTGTGATTATTGATATTCAAATGCCGGGGTTTAACGGGCTGGATG
>CAMALD010000185.1 GCA_945836355.1 uncultured Lachnospiraceae bacterium
AAGGATTCTCTGCGCGTGCGTGCAACGATGTTCTCAAGGTTCACCGGAAACTGCTGGGCCTTGACTGAGGAGAAGAAGGAGACGGAGGCGGTTGTAGAGATTGGCACCGGGAAAGAGTGGAGCGGCGACGGATCGCTCGGTCAGCCGTGTGCATCCATTACCAACGGACGCATAAAGGCAACCGTCAATTTTGCAGGTGTGATTACCTTTTACCGCGACGGGGTGCAGATTCTGCGCGAGTATTACCGCAGCTACGGCGGAACGCTTTCAAAGGAAAGCCGCTGCTTAAAGGTGGTTAACCGCGAATGGAAGGGCGTGATCGGCGGCACGGATTTTTCACTCAACATGAAGTTTGAGAGCAATGAGGGGGAGAAGATTTTCGGTATGGGGCAGTACCAGCAGTCATACATGGATCTGAAGGGCTGCGTGCTGGAGCTGGCGCAGAGGAACTCCCAGATTTCGGTACCGTTTGCGGTATCGAGCCTTGGCTATGGTATGCTGTGGAACAATCCGGCAGTCGGAAGCGTGACCTTTGGACGCAATTATACAGAGTGGATTGCGCGTGCGACCAAGGAAATGGATTACTGGATTACGGTTGCTGATGCCCCGAAGCAGATTCTGGCAAATTACACCGATGTGACCGGACATGCGCCGATGTTCCCGGAGGACCGCATGGGACTCTGGCAGTGCAAGCTGCGTTACCGCACGCAGGACGAGGTGCTTTCCGTGGCGCGCCAGTATCAGAAGGAGGGCATCAAGATTGACCTTATCGTCATTGATTTCTTCCACTGGACGGTGCAGGGTGACTGGAAATTTGACAAGACCTACTGGCCGAATCCGAAGGCAATGGTGGACGAGCTTCATTCGATGGGCATCAAGGTCATTGTATCAATATGGCCGTCGGTTGACCGCAAGAGCGAGAACTTCTATCCGATGATGGAGAAGGGGCTGCTCATCCGCACGGAGCGCGGTGCAGCGCAGACCTATGATTATCAGGGCGACTGTGTGGAGATTGATCCGTTTAACCCGGAAACCAGACAGTATGTGTGGGAGGTATGTAAGAAGAATTACTATGATCTCGGAATCGATGCATTCTGGCTGGATAATTCCGAGCCGGATTACGGTGTATACGATTTTGAGAATTACAGATATATGGATGCACCGGCGCTCGAATGCAGCAATATGTATCCGCAGATGTACAGCAGAATTTTCTATGACAATATGAAGGCTCAGGGAGAGCAGGATGTTGTCAATCTTCTTCGCTGTGCATGGGCAGGCAGTCAGAAGTACGGCAATGTGGTATGGTCCGGCGATGTGCCGAGCACGTTTGAGGCATTTTATGACCAGCTGCAGTGCGGCTTGAATATGGGACTTGCCGGCATCCCGTGGTGGACTACGGATATCGGCGGCTTTATGACGGATGATGTCAACGATCCGGATTTCAGACAGCTTTTAATCCGCTGGTATCAGTTTGCCGTGTATTCCGCAGTATTCCGCATGCACGGAGACCGTGGCCCGTACAATATTCCACCGCTTGATGACCGTGACTGGGGCGGCGGATATCTGCATACCGGTCAGCCGAATGAGCTTTGGAGCTATGGAGAGGATAACTACAAAATCATGAAGAAATACTATGATATCCGTATTTCCATGCTGGATTACATAAAGAGTCTCTACAGGGAAGCATCGGAAAACGGTTCCCCGCTGATTCGTACGATGTTTTATGAATTCCCGGAGGATAAGCAGTGCTGGGAGCTTCAGGACCAGTACATGTTCGGAAGTGAATATCTGGTAGCTCCGATTTTTGCGCTGAATCAGTTTGAGCGCGATGTTTATCTGCCGGCAGGCACCTGGGAGCTGACCAGCGACCGGAGTGTTTACAAGGGCGGACAGACCGTGCATGTGGCAGCACCTATCGACTACATGCCGGTATTTAAAAAGAGATAGAATCGGCAGTATCGAATTGAGGATGGATATATGTTTCACAGATTTACGTTAAAAAACGGCATACAGGTCGTATCTGAGCCGATGGAAAACCGCAGAACCGTGGCAATGGGAGTCTTCGTCAAGGTGGGCTCCCGGAATGAGACGAAGGCGGACAATGGTATCTCACACCTGATGGAGCACATGCTTTTTAAGGGAACCACGCACCATACCGCAAAGGAAATCGCAGATATCACGGCGCGCATGGGAGACGATATGAATGCTTTCACCAGCAAGGAATGCACCGCACTCTACGGCATGACCATCACGGAGAAT
The DNA here is from genome assembly GCA_945836355.1 of uncultured Lachnospiraceae bacterium. GTDB lineage: Bacteria > Bacillota > Clostridia > Lachnospirales > Lachnospiraceae > RGIG4057. The sequence continues at coordinate 2,260 of CAMALD010000185.1, forward strand.
CTCCGCGAGATGGCCATGCTGATGGGGGAAATGCTGACCCATTCCGTGTTTGACGCGAAGGAGCTTGCGAAGGAAAAACGGGTCGTGATGGATGAAATCGACATGTACGAGGATTCGGCGGAGGATCTGGTGCATGAGCTTTTGCAGAAGAGAATCTGGCGTGACAGCGCTCTGGGATTTCAAATTTCAGGCAATAAGTCCGTGGTACGCGGTTTTCACAAGGCGCAGCTTGAGGCATTTCACAGGGAGCATTATTTTGCCGAAAACCTGCTGATATCTGTTGCGGGCGGCTATGATGAGGAGAAGCTGCTCGGGTGGCTTGCGGAAGCGTTTTCCGGCATGCGCAAAAGGGCAGGAGGACCCCAAATCGTCGCGGATAGTATTAAAGCAGGGATGGGCAGTGCGCTTGCGCTCGAGCCGTATCATAAGCAGTATAAGACAAAGCAGGAAACAGCGGGCGGGAAAAGCGTGGATTCTCCCGAGTATTACCGCAGCTTTGCAACGGCAGATAAGGACATTGAGCAGCTGCATATGAATCTGGCATTTCCGGCATTGAAGGTCGGAGACGAGAGGCGGTTTGCGTACTCTGTTTTCAATTCGGCGTTCGGCGGCAGCAATAATTCGTGGCTGTTCCAGAAAATCCGGGAGGACGCCGGCCTGGCCTATTCGGTGTATTCCTACAGCAGTGCTTACGAGAGAGCGGGCCTGTTTCACATCGATATTACCATGCAGCCCGCACTTGGCGTTCCGGTGCTTGAAAAGGTAATTGGTGTTGCGCGTGATTTTGCGTGCATCGGTCTGAAGGAGGAAGAGCTGGCAATGCACAAGCAGCAGGTGCGCACGGAGCTGATTATGAACTCGGAAAGTCCGAAGAACCGGATGGATGCAAATGCGAAATATGCACTGGCAGGTACACCTTTGTACACCGTGGAAGAAAAGCTCGCCAAAATAGATGCAATCACCTGCGAGGATATCCGGATGCTTGCAAGGGAAATCATGGACTTGTCGCAATGCAGCATGTGTGTGGTTGGCGATAAGAGCTGCATGGATTTGCGCGGAATTAAGAAAAAATGGGAGCAGCTTTGTAATTAAGCTGCATGAATGCAGCGGATTTGGTGAATACTAGTCTTATTTAAGAAAGGCTGGTATTTGATATGAAGAATGAAGCAATCTGGAAGACAGAGGATGTAAGAGACAACGATTTGCGCGGCAAGGAGAGCGATGAGGAGAACGGCAATGAAAGCAGGAATGCTGCCTCAGACGATAAAAAACAGGGCGTTGAAAAATCAGATAAGGAAGAAAAAAGAGATCAGAAGATCTCGGATTATGGGCAGGTGACTCTTGATGAAAATGCGGAAAAGCATAAGATTCACCTGCTTTCCATTGTTGGGGAAATAGAAGGACATGAGAATTTGAGTCCGAATCAGAAGACCACAAAGTATGAGCATGTACTGCCGCAGCTGGCGGCCATTGCGGACAGCAGGGAGGTGGACGGACTTCTGGTATTGTTAAATACCGTCGGCGGCGATGTGGAGAGCGGGCTGGCGATTGCGGAAATGATTGCATCCCTCGGCAAGCCGAGCGTTTCCCTGGTGCTTGGCGGCGGGCATTCCATCGGTGTGCCCCTCGCCGTGGCGACGGACTATTCCTTTATCGTGCCGAGCGGAACGATGATCATTCATCCGGTGCGCATGAGCGGAACGGTAATCGGTG
>CAMALD010000186.1 GCA_945836355.1 uncultured Lachnospiraceae bacterium
CATTCAGCCTCATCTGTGCCTGCGCGTAATTATTCTTTTCTTGTTCCTCCAGCTTGAGCTTTATATCAAGTATGCTCTGCATCGAATATTTGAATTTCTTCACCTAACTGCCCCCGTCATGCCTCCCCGGCATCGCTAAAAATCAATTTCAGCCCCGCTATGGTATCCTCCAGAGTGACCTGCTCATCCGTCTCCTGACATAAATAGGCGTTCACCTCGTCTATTTTGCGGATGGCGAAATCAATGTTTGGATTGCTGCCCGGCTTATATGCGCCGATATTAATCATATCCTCCGCCTCCTGATAGGTTGCCATCACCATTTTGAGCTGCCCAGCGGCCTTCTTTTGGTCACGGCTCACGATGGAGCTCATAACACGCGAAATACTCTGCAGAATATCAATTGCCGGATAGTGATTCTTATGCGCAAGCGAGCGGGACAAAATAATATGCCCGTCAAGAATTCCTCTTGCCGTATCCGCAATCGGCTCATTAAAGTCATCACCGTCGACAAGCACCGTATATAAGCCGGTAATCGACCCTACGGCACTGTTTCCCGCGCGTTCAAGGAGTTTTGGCATTTCCGAATAAACACTCGGCGGATAGCCTCTGGATACCGGCGGCTCACCGCTTGCAAGACCGATTTCCCGCTGCGCCATGGAAAAACGTGTCAGCGAATCCATCATCAGCAGAACATCCTTCCCCTGGTCGCGAAAATACTCAGCAATTGCAGTAGCGGTCTTCGCCGCCTTTTTGCGGATTAATGCCGGCTTATCCGAAGTGGCAATAACCAGCACTGAACGCTTCATGCCTTCCTCACCAAGGTCGCGCTCTATAAATTCCCGTACCTCCCTGCCGCGCTCTCCGATCAGGGCAATCACATTGATATCCGCTCTGGTGTTTCGTGCAAACATGCCGAGCAGTGTACTTTTTCCGACACCGCTGCCCGCAAAAATACCGATTCTCTGCCCTTTTCCGATTGTCAGAAGACCATCCACAGCGCGCACGCCCAGCGGCAGAATCTCGGTAATCAATGCTCTGTCCATCGGCTCCGGAGCCGGGGCATCCACCGGATAAAAGCCGGAGGTGTGCAGGGCGCTCCCGTCAAGAGGCTTTCCCAGACCATCCAGCGCCTTGCCCAGCAGCTCCGGTCCCACCGGCACCTGCAGAACCTCCTTCCGGTTGATGACCGTGCTCCCGATTCCGATACCTGTCACATCCTCATAAGGCATCAAAAGCAGATTGTCATCGCGAAACCCTATGACCTCTGCTTTCACCTGAACACTGCCGTCCCGGGAAGTAATCAGACAAACATCATTCAGACTCGCATCCGGTCCCACGGATTCCACCGTGAGCCCAACGAGCTTTGTCACCTTTCCCTTGGCTTCGATATATGATTTATCAAAAACAGCATTGTACTTAGACAAGTCTATCATTGTTTATCATCCATTCAAATCAAAAAATATCATTCACTGCCCGCCAGCATACGCAAATCACAAATCAGATTATTGAGCTGTGTATCCAGACTGCAGTCAAAAATACGGCTGTCGGTTTCAATCAGGCACTGACCGCGCTTCATCGAATGATCGGCAATCACCTCCACTGCCGTGCCCTCCTTCAGAGAACCTAGGATTCTCGGTTTAGCCTCATTTACAGCCTCCGCTTCCTCCGCGGACACATGAATCAGATAATTCCTGCCTGGCTCCACCTCTGAGATTGCCTGCTCCGCCAGATATGCAACAATATCCCTCTTCTCCTCCAGCAGCACACCGGTCAGCTTCTTCGTCAGCCGGATCACCATTTCGATAAACGCAGGCTCCAATTCCTGTACCTGCTGTTCATATGCCGCCTGAGATTCCTGCCTCTGCCGCTCCAGCTCTCTCTTGGCATTCATAAGCTCCGCTTCCGCTTTGTTTTTTCCCTCATTATATCCCTGGTTTTGAGCGGTATTGTATGCATTTGTCTTAATCTGCTCCGCTTCCGCTTCGGCGTCGGCAATCATCTCTTTTATCTTTTCCCTCGCCTCATCCAGAATCCTTTCGGTGTCAGCGCGAAATAGCTCCTCGCGTTCTTCCAGAGACGGTTCATCCTCATCAGAAGCCTCCCTGCCTGGCTTTCCCTCATCACGATCTGAGAACAGACCGGAAATTCCGGGCGTAAATTCTTCCGGCTGCACCCCTTCCGGCTCCTGCGTCGGTTCTACTACCTCCGCATGTTTCGTGATAAAAAGACGTGAAAACTCCTCCGCCTTTTCGTTGCAATCGATTTTTCTTACCTCATCGGTATACGTAACAGCCGCCGCCTTGATAATATTAGACAACGATCTCGTCACCTCCGCCTCTTGCAATTACAATCTCACCGGAATCCTCGAGCTTACGGATTACGTTTACAATCTTCTGCTGTGCCTCTTCAACATCCTTCATACGCACAGGACCCATGAAATCCATATCTTCCTTGATCATGGTTACAAGACGCTTGGACAGGTTGCTGAAAATTGCATTCTGAACCTCCTCGGTTGCGGATTTGAGCGCCATAGCCAGTTCATTATTCTCAACCTCACGCAGCACACGCTGAATCGAGCGGTCGTCGAGAGACAGGATATCCTCGAACACGAACATCTTTTTGCGGATTTCGTCGGCAAGCTCCGGCTCCTCGATTTCGAGATTCTCCATAATATGCTTTTCGGTACTGCGGTCAACTGTATTCAAAATATCTACGATTGCATCGACACCGCCCGCAATCGTGTAATCCTGGTTGACTAAGGATGCCAGCTTTCTTTCCAGCACTCGCTCCACTTCCTTGAGCACATCTGGCGAGGTGCGGTCCATCTGTGCAATACGCTTTGCTACATCCGCCTGCTTGTCCGGTGACAGTGCACCCACAATCGCCGCAGCCTGTGATGCCGGCAGATAGGATAAAATCAATGCGATGGTCTGCGGATGCTCGTCCTGAATAAACGTCAGAAGCTGTGCAGGCTCCGTCTTTCGGATAAACTCAAACGGACGTACCTGTAACGAAGCAGTGAGCTTTCCGATAACCTCTCGTGCACGCTCTGCGCCGAGCGCCTTCTCCAAAAGATCTCTGGCATAGTTGATACCGCCCTCGGCAATATACTGCTGTGCAAGACAAACCTGATAGAACTCATCCATCACATCGTCCTTGAGACTCTGGGACACACTTCTGGTGTTGGCAATTTCCAATGTCAGCTGTTCAATTTCATCTTCCTTAAGATGCTTGAATATCTTGGAAGAGCGCTCCGGTCCGAGCGCAATCAGAAGCACCGCCGTCTTCTGGACTCCCGTCATTTCATCTATTTCTTTCATGAATCCGCACTCCTCATCAATTCCATTCGTCATTCAGCCAGTTGCGCAAGAGCGCTGCAACCGCTTCCGGATTTTCGTCCACGAACTTCTCTATCATCCTCTTGGTTTCCGACTTCTCACTGAACTCGATATCCTCTAACGACTGGTTTTCCTTTGTGGTAGCCAGCAGCTTTTCAACCGACAGCTCCGGCTCGGTCTCAACCACCTCCGCAGGCTTGGATACACGGAATACCACAAAGATGAGCAATCCGACAATCACAACAAAGAGAATTATCGTAAGAATCAGATTCCAGTCAGTTCCCTGCTCTTCCTCCTCCACATATTCCGGAATCTCATATACAATAATGGAAATATTGTCAACCGCTATACCGGAAGCATCGGAAAACGCCTGATAAAACTCCTGCGGTATCTCTTCCGCACCGATTCGCACCCAATCGCGGTTTTGAACAATGTAATCCTCGTATGTAGTACCCTCCAGCCTGCCGAGACGCTCCAAATCATCCCGGGTGTATTTCTGTATCTTTTTAAGAACCAGAGCCATGGTGGAAGTGGAAGTCTTAACCACTCCCCAGCCCTTAAGAGTAGACGTTACGCGCTCACTTACCAGATACTGTATGGAAAGGGAGTCATAACTGCTGTTTCCGCCA
>CAMALD010000187.1 GCA_945836355.1 uncultured Lachnospiraceae bacterium
ACAAATCAGGGAGCAGCGTCATGGATGACGCATTGCGACCGGCGCGTCACTTGTCAGAAAATGCGTCAAAACATCCTGAAAAATCAGGAACAAGTGAGAGCAAGCCTGCAATGAACAAACCTCCGGCACACAGCAAAGGGGAACACGGATACAAAATGCGAAAACTCAAGTGACCCTCATTCCTGCACTAGGCTTCTGCCTTTCTTCCAAGCTCAAAAGCTCTCTTGTTCAGTTCAAGGAACTTTGCCGGAACACACTCCTCGATGGCCTTTTCCCATTTTTCCACCGACATGTCAAAGTATTTCGATAATCTTCCCATCAACACGATATTCACTGCCTTGGACGAGCCTGCCTGCTCTGCCAGTGCCAGACAGTCCATTGCGTCCACAGCCACGCCTTTGGCGCGAAGCTTGCCGATTAAATCCTGCGGATACTGCATTGCTCCGGTGATGACCGGCATCGGGTCAATCTGCTGCGTATTTGTCACGATTCTGCCGTCCGGTCTCAAATACTCCAGATATCTGGCAGCCTCAAGCTGTTCAAACGAAACAATAAAGTCAGCCTCGCCCTTGTCGATAATCGGCGAATATACCTTCTCACCAAAGCGCACATAGGTAACCACACTGCCTCCGCGCTGGCTCATGCCATGCACCTCCGACACCTTAACATCGTATCCCTCATTCAAAAGCAGCTTTCCAAGCAGCTTACTCGCAAGCAGGCTGCCCTGTCCGCCGACACCAACAATCATTACATTTTTTGTCATATTCTTCCTCCAAACCGGATGTTGTTCTCCTTATTTTCAACCGGGCACGCGGCTTACTCTGCGTGCTCCAATGCTTTGAAGCCGCAAAGCTGTGAGCATACTCCGCAGCCCACACAAAGCGTCGTATCAATGGCAGCCTTACCGTTTTTGATGCTGATTGCAGGACATCCGAGACGCATGCAGGATTTACAGCCCTTGCACTTATCCTCTGCCACTACAAGCGGCTTGTTGTGCTTGACATACTTTAATAATGCGCACGGGCGGCGGCTGATGATGACGGACGGCTCTGCAGCCTTCAGTTCCTCCTTCAGCACGCGGTCGCATTCCGCGAGATCATAAGGATCTACCACCGAAACTCTCTGAAATCCCATCGCACGGCAAAGTGCCTCGAGGTCAATCTTACCCGCCGGGTCACCCTTGATGTTATATCCGGTGGTCGGATTCTGCTGGTGCCCCGTCATGCCGGTAATCGAGTTATCCAGAATAATCACGGTCGAATTGCTCTGGTTGTATGCAATATTTGCAAGGCCGGTCATGCCGGAATGCATAAATGTGGAGTCACCGATGACGGCAACGGTCCTGCCCTCGCTCTCCTGACCGAGTGCCTTGTTAAAGCCGTGAACGGAGCTGATTGACGCGCCCATACAGAGCGTCATATCCATCGCCGACAGCGGCGCAACGGCTCCGAGTGTATAACATCCGATATCCCCGAGCACGGTGCACTTATTTTTGGACAAGGTGTAGAAGAGACCTCTGTGCGGACATCCCGCACACATTACCGGCGGACGGTTCGGAAGCTGTTCATCGAGTGTTTTGCTCTCCGGCACAGCCATACCAAGCTTTTGAGCCACCACCGACTGGCTGAACTCGCCCTCCATCGGGAATACATCCTTGCCGGTCACGCAAAGCCCGAGAGCCTTACAATGATTCTCAATAATCGGGTCAAGCTCTTCCAGAATAACCAGCTTATCCACCTTTGCCGCAAAATCGAGAATCAGCTTTTCCGGCAGCGGGTTTACCATGCCGAGCTTTAAGATGCACGCTTTATCGCCAAACACTTCCTTGGCATACTGATAGCTGGTGGAGGACGTAATAATACCTAGCGCGGTATCACCCATCTCCACGCGGTTGAATTCGCAGCTTTCCGCCAGTGCAATCAGCTTTCCGGTACGCTCCTCGATGACCGGGTGACGGCGGATGGCATTGCCCGGCATCATCACGTACTTCGCAATATTTTTCTCATAAGGCTTCGCCGCCGGCTCCACACGCTCTCCCGGCTCCACAATGCTCTGGGAATGTGCCACGCGCGTGCACATTTTGATGATGACCGGCGTATCATACTCCTCCGAGAGCTCAAATGCCTTCTTGGCAAACTCATATGCCTCTGCAGAGTCGGACGGCTCAAGCATCGGAATCTTGGATGCAATGGCGTGATGGCGGGAATCCTGCTCATTCTGGGAAGAATGCATGCCCGGATCATCTGCCACACAGATGACCATACCACCGTTCACACCGGTGTAGGAACAGGTGAACAGCGGATCTGCTGCCACGTTCAGACCTACATGCTTCATTCCGCAAAAGCTTCTCTTTCCGGCAAGCGATGCGCCAAAGGCAACCTCCATTGCCACCTTTTCATTCGGCGCCCACTCACAATAGATTTCATCATACTTTGCAGCCTCCTCCGTCACCTCCGTGCTCGGAGTCCCCGGATAGCTGGATACCACGCTGCAGCCCGCCTCGTACAGTCCTCTGGCAAAGGCTTTATTTCCTAACATTAATTCTCCCATACTTTTCTCCACTTTCCTTTTTACTTTACCACATTAACACAGTAGTTTTATTATATCATCCATTTCCTTTTTAGTAAATAGCCAGTATACCACAAACTCAGGAAACTCCAAATTTATTAAAACAGATATCTTGCCCATAAAAGAAACCTTCTTATTAAATTCATCCGCACGGAGCGCTTCGGACTTAGTTCGACCGGGACAACACCGTAAGGGTTGAAGTAAGTACCGTCGCTATTTGCCATCCGCGCACTATGCTCATAATCATCCATGGATTTGCCCAGCATTTCATTGATTTCTATGCTGTCGACCACCAGCATCAGCTCTGTATCCAGATATGCACTGCGCATATCAATATTAAAAGAGCCGATGATGGAAATATGATCATCCACAAGTATCGACTTTCCGTGGTAGGACACACCACCCTCGTATTCCCACACTTGTATGCCGGTATCGAGTATTCTTTGCTTGTTCACCGAATAATCGGCTGCCCCAAACGGATTTCCGTTATTTCCCGTCGAATTGGTCATAAGCGAAACAGAATCTACCTTTTCACAGATTTCAGCCAATCCGTCATACATATAATCGTTGCATATGATATAAGGCGTATGGATTTTGACAAGGGATACCGCATTTTTCATAATCTCGGTAAGCCGATACCATACAACCGGCTTTTTTATCCGATAATCTATCGGATTGCAAAGAAGTGCGATATTATCGACCTTGACCGTGCAGGAAAGATAATCATCACTGTCGATTGACGCTTTTCTTGGCCTGGTATAAGCATTGTATTTATCCAGCAGCCGGACTCTTGCATCCCTGACACAAACCCACCGGTTCATCCCCGCATCGTCCCCGAATACACTATTGCCCTCGTAATTCCACACAGTCTCAAAGTACCTTAACAAATCATTGACCGAGCTGTTCTCATCCGGCTCCTGACAGTAGACAAGGATATCCCTGTCATAATTTTTATGCCCTCCGAAATCCCCCAGAAAGTAATCGTATGTATTTCTTCCGCCGATAATATACATCTTCCGGTCTGCAATCAGGTATTTGTCATGCATTCTCCCCATGGATTTCCATGCTGTCAGGGGATTAGCCTTATTGTATATCCTGACCTCTGCATTCTCCATCGCTGCCAGGGCATAAAAGTTCGGATTCCATTCCATCGAGGTCCAGCTTGCCATTCCGTCAACGATAACCTTCACCCTGACGCCTCTGTCCGCTGCATCAATCAACGCCCCTAACATAACGCTTCCGCTGTTGTCATCGCGAAACTCAAAGGTGGAAAGTATGATTTCATGCCTTGCATTCTGAATCATCCGGATTCTTTCTTCCAATGCCGTTTCATTATCCTCAAGGATGGCAGCTCTTTCCTCAGCAGTT
>CAMALD010000188.1 GCA_945836355.1 uncultured Lachnospiraceae bacterium
TCCGGCACTGCCGCTCCCTCCCAGACCGGCGCCACGCATTCCCAGGGAATGAGTTTTTCCACCGGACAGATAATACGCGGCCGGATTATCGATCTCCGCAACCACGATATCAAGGTGCAGTTAAGCGGAAATCAGGTACTGTCCGGCCGGATTGACGACGCGGCACGCCTTGCCATCGGCGAAGAAGCCTCCTTTCAGGTGACCAGGGCCGATGCTTACACCGTAGCCTTAAAGGTGGTATCCGACTCCCGCACCGCCTCGCGTGAGGCTACCATTGACAAGGCTTTAGATGCCGCAAATCTCCCAAAATCAGACCACAATATATCCGCTGTGCGCGCACTGCTCTCACAAGAGCTTTCGGTTGACAAAAACAGCATACAGAATCTTCTCAGGCAATCCGCAATGTACCGGGGCGTCTCGTTTCAATCACTGGCAATCCTTCTGAAAAATCAGCTGCCGCTCTCCCAGGTCAACGGTGAGCAGCTGGATGCTTACATTAATTACGAGCACCGCATCAGCCAACTGGCAGACAAAACCGCCGAGGAGCTGTCCGCTGCAATCCACTCTGCCGCTCTTTCTGACATAAATGCTGCCGCAGCACTGAATCACCGGATGCTTTCCATCATGCTGGACGACCTTGCAGAAGCACCTGTGGTCTCTGATGCCGACCTGTCCCTAGCACAGCTCGGCCTGTTATCTTCCGATGAAACTCTTGCCCTGCTGGATACTCTGGAGCCATTCGGCCTGAGTCCGGACAACCTTTCCGGTATTATCAGCGGCAGCATGACATTGCGCGATGCCGTGCATCTGCTGCAGGGTCTTGCTGCTCCTGCAAACCAAACCATATCCGAAGGTTCGGCAATTATTTCCGAAACTTCCGGATTTTCCGATTCCTCTGTGCTTTTCGGGGATTCCGGACTTTCCGGGACTTCCGGACCTTCTGAGACTTCCGGACCTTCGGGGATTCCCGGAACTTCCGCGCTTTCCGGACTCTCCGGGGCAGGCGGTTCCTCCGGTGAGGCTTCCGTCAGCACCGGAAACATATCCGAAAATGCCTCTGCGCTCCAGTCCACGGATGGTACCGCTACGGCATCACCAAACGCGGCTGTCTCCCTGTTCCGCTCTCTGTTGCAGGGCGCCGGAATCTTGTTTGCCGGACACAGCAATGATACCGCTACCCCACCGGGAGTAATACCGACACCGCCTGCGGCATACGCGGACGCAGCTCCGGGCTCGGCGCCGGATACCCTGCTTGGCAGTCTGCCCCTTGCATTGCATACACCGGAAATTTACACCATCATAAATACCTTTATGAGCTTTGCCTGCCGCTCACAGGAGCTATCCGCTATTTTGTCAAAGCAGCAGCGGACCGAGCTTGCGGGACAGCTAAAGGGAAAGCTTCCGTCCACAGTGCTCAAAAAACTGGAGGATGGCGATCTGACCACTGCAGAGCTGTTAAAGCTTTTGTTGGAGCAGCAATCCTCCTCCGACTCAGGAGACTCCTCTTACCTGGCATCTGAGACCTATCAGGAGCTGCTGCGTCAATGGCTGCTCGCGCGTTTTTCCATGCAGCCTCAACACCTCTCCGACCGCGACGGCATTGCCCGGTATTACGAAACGCTGGACCGCCGCCTCGCCCAGCTAGAAAAGCTCCCGCATGCCACTGCGGATGCACCTTCCTTTCAGGATTCCGCCGCAGGCATCCGCGATAATATCGACTTTATGAAGACCTTAAATCAAAGCTTTCCTTATCTGCAGCTTCCGCTCCGGCCTGCCGACCGCACCATCCATGCAGAATTGTATGTGTATTCTTCGCCGTCCTCCGCCTCCTCCGGAGCCGATGCGCCGGCACATGTGCTGCTGCACCTCGATATGGAGCAGCTTGGCCCGCTCGACGTCCATTTAAGTCTGAGCGACAGGGAAGTGCAGGCGCATTTTTATCTGAAGGACAGCGATAGCAGCATCCTCACGCAGAATAATATGTCCATACTGCAAAATGCACTTGCCGCTAAGGGATATCACTTAACCGCCCGGACTCAGACCCGTTCCGCAGATATCAATCCGGTGCGGGATTATTTTCTTCCTCCGGAAAGTGCCGCAGCCATGAAACGCTATTCTTTTGATATCAGAGCATAAAATCTCCTCCCGCGGTGCACACTACGTTTACCAAAACGCAAGTGCAGACCACGGGAGGTTTTTCTATGCTATCATATATCAAAAAAAGCGGCACCGCTCTGATTCTTTTTACCGGACTTGCTGCCCTGTCCTGTCTCTTTATCATTAACAGCCGTTCACTCTACATGTTGGTGATGAAGCCGCTTCATATTTCTGCGCGCAGCGGTCTTTCTTCGGACGAAATCCTCAAGAATTATAACGTCCTGATTGACTACTGTTCGCCGTTCACCCACAGCCGTCTGACTTTTCCGACCCTGCCGTCCTCTTCCTCCGCTTTATCCCATTTCGCTGAGGTAAAACACCTCTTTTCGCTATTGTACCTCCTTGCCGCCGCCTGCCTGCTGTCTGTACGGCTTTTCCTGCGTCATATGGATGCTCCCGACTGCTCCTCAATACTAAAAAAAGCAGGCAGGGGCTGTCTGTTCTTTCCTCTTTGCCTCTGTCTGCTTTTTACACTCGATTTTCACGATGTCTTTTTTGCTATACACCGGGTTTTGTTCCAAAACAACGACTGGCTGTTTGATTCCGCAACCGACCCGGTTATTCTCCTGCTGCCGGAAGAGTTTTTCCGCATCTGCGGCTTTGCCGTAATGGTCATCCTGATGATATTCGGCCTCGGTCTGCTGAGATTGGGCGCGGAGCTATCGGTCTGCTCCGGCTTCCCTCTTTCGTCAGACAAACCTATTTTTTCTTCTGTGCCAGCATTGTATCCACCTCTGCAAGAAATGCAGCCCATTTTCCTTCCTGCTCCGCGTAATATTTCGGACAGCTCTGTTCTCCCAGATCCGAGTGACGCAGGACTGCATCCTTCCCCAGACCATACTGCTCACAGAGATACGCTGTGAGCTCAATCAGGGACTGATAGGTTGCAGCCGTCGGTATTCCGTCAATCTTTGGATGGCAAAAGGCTATCGCAATGGTATCTTCGTTGCGTTCCCCCGATGCACATGCAACCTCAGACAGCGGTATACACTGCACAATGGTGCCGTCAAGGTCGACGATAAAGTGACAGCTTTCCGCTCCCCCTTCGCCTCCCTTCAGGCTCTCATAGTAATTGCGGTTTTCTGCTGCAGTGCTGCCCGCATCAGCGACATAATGAATCACAATTCCTTTTACCGACTTAAGCTCGTTTCCCGGGCGGGAATAAATGTTCTTCGTCAAAAAATACTCTGTTATATTCAATTCCTGCTTCATGGTAAGCGTGGAGGTCGTCGGGGTTTGCTCTCGCGAGAACAGATTTCTCACGATTTTTAACAAACCGAGCACCACCACCAGCAGGATAAGAATTGCCAAAACAGCTGCCAGCGCAAGTTTTATGTACGCATACAGCCTTCTTCTTCTCCGCCATTCTTCTTTTGATAATACTTTCGCCATCGTATCCCCCGTTTCGGATTAGTGTTTATACCCCGTTTTTCAAAGGCAAGAGCCCCGGCAACCTTCTCCTGGAAACCGGGGCTTTCGACCCATTAATTATCTTCTACGCTGTAGTTCGGCGCTTCCTTTGTAATATGAATGTCATGCGGATGACTCTCACGAAGAGCTGCTGCCGTGATTTTGACAAAGCGCCCCGTCTCCTTGAGGGTCTCAATATCCTTTGCCCCGCAGTATCCCATACCGGAACGCAGACCGCCCATGAGCTGGAAGATGGTATCCTCCACATTGCCCTTATAGGCAACACGACCTTCCACGCCCTCCGGCACCAGCTTCTTTGCATTGGTCTGGAAATAACGGTCCTTGCTGCCGTTTTCCA
>CAMALD010000189.1 GCA_945836355.1 uncultured Lachnospiraceae bacterium
ACCAGATTGGACCGATTGCAAGGGATGTATCCGATTGTGCCGCAATGCTGGAGATTATTTCCGGCGGAGATAAGAAGGATTCCACAAGCGTAGCGCAGGAAAGCTTTGAATATATGAGTGCGCTCCGGGATGATGTGAAAGGAATGCGCATCGGCATTCCGAAGGGATATTTTTCGGAGGGGCTGGACCCGGAGGTGGGAAGCACCATTATGGCGGCTGCGGAGAGACTTCGTGAAAAGGGAGCTATCGTCCAGGAGTTTGAGCTGGAGGCGGTGGACTACGCAATCCCGGCCTACTATGTTATCGCATCTGCGGAGGCGAGCTCCAATCTGTCCCGCTTTGACGGTGTGAAATACGGTTTCCGCACGCAGGCATACGAGGGCTTGCAGGATGTCTATAAGAATACCAGAACGGAAGGCTTCGGGGATGAGGTGAAGCGCCGCATGATGATTGGCGCCTTCGTGCTCAGCTCCGGCTATTACGATGCATATTACAATAAGGCGCTGCGGGTAAAAGCAGTGATTAAGCAGGGCTTTGACAAGGCATTTGAGAAATATGACCTGCTGCTCGGACCGACCGCTCCGACCACGGCGTTAAAGCTGGGCGAGAGCCTGACCGACCCGCTGAAAATGTATCTGGGCGATATCTATACCGTGTCGGTCAACCTTGCCGGACTTCCGGCAATCAGCCTGCCGTGCGGTAAGGACAGTAACGGGCTTCCGGTCGGTCTGCAGCTGATTGGCAAGCCTTTTGGGGAAAAGGACATCATCAGAGCAGCGTACAGCTTTGAACAGACGCAGTCGCTTGAGCGATAGAATGAGAGGGATTATGAAGAATTATGAAACGGTAATCGGACTTGAGGTACATGTAGAGCTGGCAACGAAGACAAAGATATTCTGCGGCTGCACCACGCAGTTTGGCGGTCTGCCGAACACACACTGCTGTCCGGTATGCACCGGAATGCCGGGAACGCTGCCGGTGCTGAACAAAAAGGTGGTAGAATACGCGATTGCAGCAGGGCTGGCGACCGGCTGTGAAATTACAAGGCACTGTAAATTTGACCGGAAAAACTATTTTTATCCGGATTTGCCGAAGGCATACCAGGTATCGCAGCTATACCTGCCAATCTGCCGCAACGGCGGCATTGAGATTGAGACGGCAAACGGCAAAAAGGTTATCGGCATACACGAAATCCATATGGAGGAGGATGCCGGCAAGCTGGTGCATGACCCGTGGGAGGATTGCACGCTGGTGGATTACAACCGCTGCGGTGTGCCGCTGATTGAGATTGTGAGTGACCCGGATATGCGCACGGCGGAGGAAGTGATTGCATACCTTGAAAAGCTGAAGCTGATTCTGCAGTATCTGGGCGTGTCCGACTGTAAGATGCAGGAGGGCTCGCTGCGCGCGGACATCAATCTTTCCGTCCGTGAGGTTGGCTCCGAAAAATTCGGTACGCGCACCGAGATGAAGAATATGAACTCGTTTAAAGCGATTGCGCGTGCAATTGACGGGGAGCGCAAGCGCCAGATTGATGTGATTGAATATGGCGGAAAGGTGGTACAGGAGACCCGCCGCTGGGATGACAATAAGGACACCAGCTTTGCCATGAGAAGCAAGGAGGATGCGCAGGACTACCGCTATTTCCCGGAGCCGGATCTGGTGCCGCTGGATATCAGTGAGGAGTGGCTGGAGGAAATTAAGTCGCGCGAGCCGGAGCTGCGCGACGCAAAGATGAAGCGCTACGAGACGGAATATGACATCCCGGCATACGATGCGGCAATCATCACCGGAGCCAAGAAGCTGGCGGACATCTTCGAGGAGACGGTGGCAATCTGCAATAAGCCGAAGGAGGTATCCAACTGGCTGATGGTCGAGACCATGCGACTGCTCAAGGAAACCGAGCAGGAGCCGGAGGAGCTGACCCTTGAGCCTGCCAAGCTGGCTGCGTTGATTGGTCTGATAGATGAGGGCAAGATTAACCGCACTGTGGCAAAGGAAGTATTTGAAAAAATCTTTAAGGAGAATGTCGACCCGGAGAGCTATGTCAAAGAAAAGGGCTTAATCATGGTGCAGGATGACGGCTTACTGAAGGAGACCGTTGAGCGGATTCTTGACGCAAACCCGCAGTCGGTGGCAGATTTCCTCGGCGGAAAGGAAAAGGCTATGGGCTTCCTTGTCGGGCAGACCATGAAGGAGATGAAGGGAAAGGCGGACCCGGGCAAGGTCAATGTCATGGTAAGAGAGGCACTGATGGCGAGAAAATAGAGAATCGTGTCGGCAAATAAGTGTCGGCATGTAAGAAAAGGCTCCTGCCGTTTGCGGCAGGAGCTTCGATTTTTGTTCTGTTATTCCTTTCCGTTCCAGCAGTAAGTGCAGAGCTTGCACGGATCGATTTCGACAGCCTTCAGCATGTCGTCAAGGCGGTTGAAACGAAGGGAGGTAAAGCCGAGCTCCTTGCGAATCTCCTCGACCATTGTCTCGTACTCCGGAGTATCCGGGTCAGCGTAGCGGTCGAGCACCTCCGGGTCGTTTGCCTTATCGCCCTCCAGACGGGCGATGACGCGGCGTGCGATCAGGTCCATCTCGGAAGTGGAGCGGGAGAAGTTCAGGTATTTGCAGCCGTACATAATCGGCGGGCAGGCCGGACGAATGTGTACCTCCTTTGCACCGCTCTGGTACAAGAACTCTGTGGTCTCACCGAGCTGTGTGCCGCGCACGATGGAGTCGTCGATGAGCAGCATGCTGGTGTTCTGTATTAAATCGTGCACCGGAATCAGCTTCATCTTTGCAATCAGGTTGCGCTTGGTCTGCATGGTCGGCATGAAGGAGCGCGGCCAGGTAGGCGTGTATTTGATGAATGGACGGGAGAACGGGATGCCCGACTCGTTCGCGTAGCCGACGGCATGTGCGGTGCCGGAATCCGGGACACCTGCCACGATATCAGGCTTGACGTTATCTCTCTGCGCCATCAGCTTTCCGCAGTTGTAACGCATGCGCTCCACGCTGATGCCCTCGTAGGAGGAAGAAGGATAACCGTAGTACACCCAGAGGAAGGTACAAATCTTGAGTTCCTTGCCCGGAGCGGCAAGGGTTACCAGGGAATCCGGCGTGAATACAACAATCTCGCCCGGACCTAATTCACGATAGTCGGTGTAGCCGAGATTCAGATAGGCGAAGCTCTCAAAAGCGGCGCACATGGAACCGTCCTTTTTGCCGATAGCTACCGGCGTGCGGCCCATCCTGTCGCGGGCTGCGTAAATCCCTTTTGCGGTGAGCAGAAGAATCGTCATGGAACCGTCGATTAACTCCTGCGCGTAGCGGATGCCGTCGATGAGGTTTTCCTTCTGGTTGATGATGGCGGCAACCAGCTCGGTGGCGTTGATATCTCCGCCGCTCATTTCGAGAAAGTGCGTGTTTCCGGTGTTGAAGATACTGTTAACGATTTCGTTGGTATTGTTAATCTTGCCGACTGTGGTGATGGCGTAGGTGCCGTGATGGGAGCGAACCAGCAGAGGCTGCGGCTCGTAGTCGGAAATACAGCCGATGCCGTAATTTCCTTTCATTTCATTGACATCCTTTTCGAATTTGGTGCGGAAAGGAGAGTTTTCGATGTTATGAATCGAACGATCAAAGCCCTTCTCCCCGTAAACCGCCATACCGCCGCGGCGTGTGCCGAGATGGGAGTGGTAGTCCGTACCGAAAAACAGGTCAAACACGCAATCTTCCTTTGACGCTACTGCAAAAAAACCGCCCATATGTGTTGTCCTCCGTGATTATGATAAACTGATAAGGTTCCGTTATTTCCGCACCATATTATAATAGATTCATTTTAAGAAAGCAAGACCTGCGGGTGAAAAAGAGAAAATGCGCAACCGGTGTAAGAGAAAAAGAGTGACAAAAGGAAGAAATAATGGTATT
>CAMALD010000190.1 GCA_945836355.1 uncultured Lachnospiraceae bacterium
CCGGAGACCATGTATGACAAGTATTATGTGGAATACCGGACCGATCCGGAGTGCAAAGTGAAGATACATTACATGCTTGGCGATTCCGACCACTTTGAAGAGCTTGAGATGCAGAATGTGTTTTGCGGTATTTTTGTCTGCGGATTTGTGCTCTTTGAGGAGGAAACGCTTCAGTACTATATTACGGAGGAATATGACGGCAGGGAGCAGCTGACAGAGAGTACGACGATTGTGCTGGACAAACAGGTATCCGAGGGGCATTGTTACCGCTACGATAATCTTAACCTTATTCTCGCTGCACATCAGATGCAGGAAGAGACAACGGTGTTAAAGCTTTTGGAGAATTATATTTATCAGGAGTATGAGACGGAGCACCTGTTTCATATCATAGACAGGGAAGAGGACTGAGAAAATTAAGAGAAAGGAGGACGGGGCATGGAGGAACCATATTATTACGGCTTGGATTTAAGCTGGGATATTACGCAGATCAGCAGGTATAACAGAAGAACCGGTGAGCCGGAATCGGTATGTATTTCCGGCTCACAGCAGGAGCTGCTCATGCCCGCTGTTCTCTGCAGAAAAAAGGCTACCGGCGAGTGGCTGATGGGACAGGACGCTATCCGCATGGCGGCAAGGGGAAATGCGGATCTGATGAGCGGACTGCTAAAGAGAATGAAGACAGGGGAGACAGCCGCTTTTGAAGAGCGCAGCTTTACCCCGGAGGAACTGATGGAGCAGTACCTTCGGGGAATCCTGGCCTTTTTCCGACAGTGCTATGGAACCTCCGAGATTACCCGCCTGGCGGTAACCGTGCCGGATGAGCTGCTGGAAATGAAAGCGGTGTTTGTGAAGCTGTTTGCCGGACTTGGGGTGGAACAGGAAAAGCTATTGTTTCTGTCCCACAGCGAGTGCCTTATGTATTATTGTGTCAATACGCCGACGGAATTGTGGCTGAACGACATAGCGCTCTTTGACTGTGATGAGGAGAATTTCACCTATATCCAGCTGAGCAGCTCGAGAAAAAAACAGCCGATTGCAATGCTTTCCGACAGCAGGGATTTTACGAAGGAATATGTGGAGTATGCGGTGCGGACGCAGTCGCCGGAGCGCAAGGCCTACTGGTTTTATGAACTCGCCATGCAGCAGCTGCAGGGAAGACCGGTGAGCACAATCTATGTGACGGGCACGGGGTTTGCCGGCGGATGGGCAGATGACGCGCTGCGCAAGCTGTGTGACGGGCGCAGAGTCTTTTTCGGACAGAACCTTTATACCAAGGGAGCATGTCAGGCGGCAAGGATGGTTTCGGATGGAAGTGCAAAGGAATTTTTGTTCCTGAGCGGGGATATGATACGGGAGAGCATCTATCTGAAGCTGTATCATGATTCGGCAGAGGAATATGTGGAACTGGCCCGTGCGGGAATGAATTACCGGAGTGTATTTTATCAGAGCAGGATTATACTGGATGACACCGGCGAAATCGAATTTTTGGTTGCCGATGCGTTGAAAAAAGAGCCGCTGTATGAGGTGATGATTCTGGAGCACCCGGTGAGACGAAAAAATAAGACGATCAAATTGGAGCTGACGCTGTACTATGCCGACCGGGAGACCCCGGTTGTGCAGATTCGGGATCTTGGCTTCTGCGGGGAAGAAAGCACCTGCAGGATATGGGAGCAACTTCTGTAGGAAGACCGGAAGGATTTGATAATCGGGCTGAGAAGGATTTGGAAATCAGCCGGAAAAGAGTGGGTGAGCGGAGAAAGGAGGAAGCAGTATGGGAAGAGTAATTCTGTGTGTCGGAAAGGAAGCAAAGCAGCCGTATCTGCTTCGGTCGGTGGGCATGGAGGTCTCCAGCATGGAAGAGCTTTGTTATGCATTTTATCACAACGCTTTTGTAATGCAGGACGAGTTGTTTTCGCCGGAGCTCATCCGTTTTATCGGTGAAGAACTGGGACTGCCGGAGCGGGCAGAATATCTGCAAAGGCTGTGCGAGAGCCATGCGGGGGCAAAGGATATCCTTGTGGCGATTTTTTGCAGCACGGATTATTTCAGCGAAGAAGAAATAAAGTCATTTTTGCGCCGCTATGATGCATTTTACGAGATGAGTCCGATTGAGCGGAAAAAGTGGAGCGCAGACCGGATGATGAAGGAAGGAAAGGAGCGGGATGCAGCGCAGATATATGCCGACTTATTGAAAACCGAGGGAATCGCCATGCTCACGGAGAAGGAACACGGCAATCTTCTGCATAATCTTGCGGTAGCCGAAATGCATCTGGGAAGTCTGAACACGGCACCGGGGCATTTCAGGGAGGCATACGAGCTGAATCATTCGGAGGATTCGCTGCGCCAGTACCTGATTGCACTGAAGCTGACCGGGCAGGAGGAGCTGCTCGACAGGGAACTAAAGCTGGTATCCCCACGGCGCGAAGTGCTTGACAGGATGACGCAGGAGCTGTATATGGCGCGCTCCGCGGCGGAGCAGACTGCCGATTTTCAGGCGGTTGAGAAACTGAGAGAATTGCATGAAAACGGGCAGATATTGGAATATTACCAGCATGCGGATGCCCTTCTGGAAAAGCTGAAGCAGGATTACCGGCTGCAGAGCGGAAGCGGAGCATAGAGCAGTATAAGATTTTTATGTGTGGACAGGGATGTGGGACAGGCCTATGAGGTGGAAAAAACATTTAAAAAAGCGGAATGGGAATACCGCGGATGCTTTGGATGCCATCCGGGAGCTGAAAAAACAGGCAAAGAAAAACAATGCGGAGAATGCGCAGCAGATTGAGCAGGCTGTGCGGGAGCAGATTGCCGAGCTGGAGGGGCAGATTAGGGCATCGGAGCAGGAGTATGATGCAGTTACATCATATCTGACAGATATCCAGAAAATTGAGCGTATGGAGCCGGCACAGCGCCAGATTGTAAATGATGCGGCGCGCGCAATCATCAATCTGAACAGGGAGCGCCAGAAATTTCAGAATAACGGGGAGCGTCTGGCTGGTGACAAGTACCGTGTCATGGAGCGCTACGAAAAGGAAATTCCGGATGAGATGCGCAATATGTACGAGCAGGAGCAGTATCAGAACATGGTGAAGGGTGATCTGCGTCAGCTCGAGGGCGAGCGGGCTGTGATTCAGTATGAGATCGATGATGCGGAGGATAAGAAGCATTTTGTCAAAAATCTTGCAATCGGAAGCGGAATATTGCAGGTTTTTCTGTTTGGTACGCTGTTGGCGTTATACCTCATCACGGGTACCAACATGACTCTGCCGCTGCTACTGATCGTGGCAATGACTGCGGCAATCGCGGCATATATTGCGGCGATTGCCGTAAAATGTGAGAATATTCTGCAGGAGTCCGTTTTTAAAATGAACCGTGTCATCCAGCTGACCAACAAAATCAAGATTAAGCTGGTAAACTGTACCAATACGCTGGAATACTGCTATGATAAATACAAGGTGGAGAGCTATCGCGAGCTTGCTGCAAACTGGGAAAAATATGTTCAGACCAAGGATGAGGAACGCAGATACCGCAACAGCAGCGGTTTTCTGGAGCAGTACAGCGCAGAACTGATCAGCACTCTGCGCAGGCACGGTGTGGCGGATGC
This sequence comes from uncultured Lachnospiraceae bacterium, assembly GCA_945836355.1. GTDB lineage: Bacteria > Bacillota > Clostridia > Lachnospirales > Lachnospiraceae > RGIG4057. Next base: position 3,602 of record CAMALD010000190.1, read on the forward strand.
GGAGATATGGATTTATCAGACGGAGGCACTGCTGGAGGAGCGCGAAATGGTGGAGGTGCGTCACCATCTCAATGAGCGCCGGAGAAAGATCAGAGAGCGGCTGGAGTTTAATACGGAGCAGCTTGCAATGTGCAGGGCAGAGCTGGCTGCGTTTTCGGACACAAAAGGATAACCCGATTTTTCAGGATGTTTTGGTACATTTTCGGGACAGTGACGCGCCGGTCGCAATGCGCCGTCCGTTGCGCTGCGACCTGATTTTTATTCGCATAGGAAACGAGATCGCCTATGCGAATCCCTCCCGGGG
>CAMALD010000191.1 GCA_945836355.1 uncultured Lachnospiraceae bacterium
ACAAATTATAAAACAATTAGTATTTGATTCAATCAGAAAGTGAGCCCCTTATGATAAACCTACTTTTATATTCCATCATATTTCTATACGGCATTATCATCGGGAGCTTTCTGAATGTGTGCATTTTGAGGATTCCCGCAGGGGAGAGCATTGTCAGTGAGCGCTCGCATTGTACCAGATGCGGACATCAGCTTCACTGGTATGATTTGTTTCCTCTGTTTTCCTACCTGTTTCTGCGCGGGAAATGCAGATATTGCGGCGCGAAGATTTCGGCGCAGTATCCGATGATCGAGGCGGCAAACGGGGTGCTGTGGGTGGCTACCTTTGTGTTTGGCGGTTTTACCCTGCAGAGCGTGCTCGCGTGCTTTGTGATTTCGGCACTGCTGGCGTTGAGTGTGGTGGATTTTCGCACCTACGAGATTCCGTTCGGGTTTAATGTGTTTATTTTTGTCGTCGGAGTCATCCGGCTGGTGACGGATCTGGCTCACTGGCAAAGCTACCTGATTGGCTTTGCATGTGTCAGCGGGTTTTTGCTGCTGCTGTTCTGGCTCACGAAGGGCAGGGGCATCGGCGGAGGCGATATCAAGCTGATGGCGGCTGCCGGACTGTTTCTGGGCTGGAAGCTCTGTCTGCTGGCGTTTCTGTTTGGCTGTCTGTACGGCAGCGTGATTCACATTGCGCGGATGAAGCTTGCCGGAGAGGGCAGGGTGCTGGCGATGGGACCGTATCTTTCGGCGGGCATCGTCACGGCGGTCTGGTTTGGCGAGGATATTCTGAATGCGTATCTGAGTCTGTTTGTGTGATATCGTACGTTTTATTTTTTGGTTTTCAGCTTTGTGCTGCACAGCCCAAAGGCCATGACAGGGCGCGTGGTTTTTGAGGTGTGCAGTAAATCTTATTATTTAGGAGGGCAACATGGCGGTTTCAAGAGTAGTCAGTATTGAAATAACGGATTTATATACCCGCGTATGCGAGATGGGATATGGCAAGAAAAATCCGGTCGTTTACAAAAGCATTACCTTCGACAATCCGATCCGCTCGGTGGATGACGGATTTATTATGGAAAAGGGAATTTACGGTACGGAGCTGTCCAACCAGCTCGCGTCGGCGGGCATCAAGTGCAAGGATGTGGTGTTTTCCCTGACGAGCAACAAGATTGTCAGCCGTGAGGTCACCATCCCGGAGATGAAGGCGGAGATGGTGCAGAATCTGATTGAGAACGAGCGCACGGAGTATTTCCCGATGGACACCTCCGAGCACAGGCTTACGTTCCATGTGCTTGAGCATCTCAAGGAGACCAAGGAGCAGCGGATTATCGTGTTCGCTGTGCCGGAGATTCTGATAAAGAATTATGAGGCGTTGGCTGCGGAGCGCGATTTGAAGATTGTGGCGCTCGACTATTGCGGCAATTCCATCTATCAGTGGCTGCGCAAGAAGAAGCAGGAGCCGATGGATATGTATCTGCAGCTCAACGAGAAAAACACGATGTTTACCATTCTGGACAACAATCTGCTCACCCTGCAGAGAAACATGAATTTCGGTACGATGGTGCTGATTAACAACCTGATTGAGGAGCGCTACTACGGCGAGGAAATCAGCGTGGATGAGGCAATGCTCAAGCTCCAGGAAAACACCCTGATTTATCCGTCCTACAATTCGATGCTGGATGTGGTGCCGCAGGATGAGGACGCAGCGAAGCTGCACGAGCTCAAGGGCCGCCTGACCGACGCCGCCCGCCCTCTCATCACGAACGTGGCTCGTGTGCTGGAGTATTACAATACCCTGAACCGCGAGGCGAAGGTCAACAAGATTTATATCGGCGGCGCAGGCGCGCACATCAAGGGCTTGAAGGAGCTCATCGAGAGTGAGTTTAACGGCGTGGAAGTGGTCATGGTCGAGCAGCTTCCGGACGTCAATATACATAAAAAGAACACCGGCATGGAAAACCGCAGCTCAGAGTACATTGCGTGTCTCGGCGCGGCGATACCGACGATAAACTTCTACAAGGCGAAGGAAAAGGAGTCGATGGCGGTCACCATGATTTTCTGCCTTGTCGGGCTTGTGGCAGTCATTGCGGCCTCGGTGGTGATTATCCTGAACTGCAAGAGCACCTATGACAATGAGTTGAAGAAGAAAGACACCCTCAACGCGCAGCTGACCGATCTGAAAAATTCAGGCATCGAGGAGCTCGAACAGAAGTACAACAGCAGTCTCGCTACGGCAACTGAGGTCGTGCTGATGGATGCCTCCACGTTTACCTTCAACGAGAAGTGGAATGAGATTCTGGGGTATCTGGAGAGTGAGTCGGTGTCGGAGATTGTGGTGGGTTCGCTTTCCTCCGATGCAAACGGACTATCCTTAAATATTACGGTAAACAGCAAGGAAGAGGCTGCAAAGCTGTTGCTGCAGTTACAGAAGATTCCGTATTTCGGCAGTGTTACAATCAACAGCATTGCGGAGAGTGTCGATGAGGAGACCAATATAAAAACCGTTTCGTTCTCCGTCATCTGTACTTACCAACTGCCTGTGACTGAAAATGAGGAGGTAGCAGAATGAAGATAACACAAAAACAGATGGAGTTAGTGCTGTTGCTGCTCATTGTGGTAATCGGCGTGGCGGTATACCGTTTCGGATATTATGAATTTGACGAGAAGACCAAGCAGGTCGAGAGCGAAAATAAGCAGCTGGAGCAGCAGATTGCCGCTTTGCAGGTAAAGCAGGCGAATAAAGAGACCTACGAAAAGGGAATTGAGGACAGCGAAAAGCTGCAGAAGGAAGTGCTGGCAAAGTACGGTCCGGGCAACACGCCGGAGAAGAGCATTATGATGATTCGCGATCTGGAGGAGAAGACCAATGCGAAGGTGCAAAGCATTGCCTTTAACCCGGATTCGAGTATCTATATGAGCGCCGATACGGATGAGAATGGCGAGCCGAGTGTAAAGGCATACACAACACAGCTTTCCATTTCTTACGAGAACAACTACGAAGGCTTAAAGAAAATGATGGATTATTTTGTGAAGTATCCGGAGCGTATGAATGTGTCCAGCTTTACCGCTGTGTTTAATCAGGAGACCGGCGCTTTGTCCGGTACAATGCTGATTAATCTGTTCAGTGTGCAGGATGCAAATCATAAGTATAAGGAGCCGTCCGTAGGCGGAGTAAAGATTGGTACGGACAATATTTTTGGTGATACATATTAGTATTTTTTAGGAGATTCCGATGTTGAAACGCATGTTGAAAAAACTGAATCGCAGGAATGAGGGCGTGACTCTTGTTGAGATTATTGTCAGTCTCCTGATTCTGGCAATCATCTTTGCTCCGATGCTGACCAGCTATGTGACGGCAAACCGGGCGAATGTGGCTGCCAAGGAGAAAATGTATGCGACTGTGCTCGGCGAGAATGTTATGGAGGCAGTGAAGGTGCTGGGGATTGAGGGCACTGCAAAGCAGTTTTATCTTGACCCGGCCAATAAGAGCTCCTTTGTCCTTGCAAACGGGGACAGCAGTCTGGCCTTTAACGAGGAGACACACAGCAAGCCTTCCGTTGTGGACGGTAAGTTTTCCAACGCGCGCGGCACAGAGGATTACGTCTACTGCATTTACAATGCCGTTGAGGGTACGCAGGTTTTTGATGTGAGGATTACGTTTTCGTCGAAAAACTACACTTCTACAGGTGTAGTAACCCCTCCTGCGGAGGGAGGCGCGACCCCGACTCCGCTGCCAAATAATTATTCCTTCGCGGATATGTCGGCGTTTAATGCGACCTCGACAGCGATGATTAACGCTCCGGTGGAAGAGATAACTGGGGAAGGCGGCAGTGTTACCTATGCCAATCGTTTTGATGCGATGGCCAGGACCTATTATAAGCAGTTGAATGAAAACTATATGCAGGAAAAGTG
>CAMALD010000192.1 GCA_945836355.1 uncultured Lachnospiraceae bacterium
GATTCCTAGTTTCATAATTTATATTTCCTCCTAAATTTCGTATTTCTTTCCAAACACCGCAAGCCCCTGTACGTGGTCGGTATGCTCGTGTGTAATCAGGATTGCTGATATGGTATCCGGCAGCACACCGAGTGCGCAAAGCCCTTCTTCAATTCTTTTTGCGCTGATTCCCGCATCGACAAGAATATGAGTGCTATCACTGCTTATGTAAATACAATTTCCACTGCTTCCGCTGGCGATGCTGCACAATGAAAGCATATCCTTTTCCTCACTTTCCGTATATCAGTTTACCGTGCCGAGAACCGACAGAGGCCATATCCGAAATAAAACCCGCCCGGTTATATTTTTACGTTTGACATTGCCAACCGATGTATACCGGCTGTCCTGGCTGACCTCGCGATTATCGCCCAGCACAAAATACTCGTCCTCCCCCAGCACAATTTCTTCCGAAGCTGTGCCTGCATAACTGATCAATTCTTCCTTGCCGTAATGCTCCTCCAGCAAAGCGCCGTTGATATAAATTCTTCCGTCCGATATACGAACACGCTCGCCCGGCAGACCGATGATGCGTTTGATATAATACTTATCCACTTTCGGCCCGTATGGATAAAACACCACGATATCAAAACGTTTCAAAGCCTTCATTCGAACCGATACCTTCTCAATCAGAACACTCTCATCCGTGTGAAGCGTACTTTCCATTGAGGAGCCGTCGACAATGATTCTCTGGAGAAGAAACTTCGGCACAATGACAATTCCCAGTATAATGATAACCAAATATAGAAAAAGCTCCATTAGAAGCTTGTTATGCCTTTTTACTGTATCCTTTTTATTATCTTTCATTTTTGTATCTTTCTGTCTCTGAATTTCTCTCAATCAATAACGCAGAAAAAGGGCGGCTGGAAAAGGCTAACCGCTTTTCCACCGTCCTATCCGTTATACTGCTTAATTTTCCTTCTCTTCCGGAAGGATTTTCACCTTCGACTTATAAAGCTCCTCTACCGCAATGGATAGTGGTTTATTGCATGGCGGCTCAACCATCGGTTCTGCACCATCGATGATCTGCCTTGCACGCTTTGCAGTAGCAAGCACAATAGAATATCTGCTGTTTACTACCGGCTCCTCTCCCGGCTCAACCTCCTGGTTTACCACCTGCATCAGGTCTGTGTAAGATGGATGTAACATAACGTCTGATCTCCTTTCTCTATCTGAACACTAATTATTTTCTTCTTCCGGGAATGCATTCGGCTTTGCATTCACTCTTCCGGCTATGGTCTCCGGCAGCAGCGCAGAAAGAACAATTCGTCCCTGTTCCGTAACAATGACCGATTTGCATTTTCTGCCGCAGGTGGCATCCACATAAGTATCATGATCCTTTGCCACTGCCACCATACGCTTTACCGGCGCAGCTTCGGGCCGCACAACCGCCAGAATCTTTTCCGCATTGACAACATTGCCGTATCCGATGTTGATCATTCTGCTCATTTCATCGCCTCTATTCAATATTCTGAATCTGTTCCCTTATTCTCTCAATCTCGGTTTTCAAATCAATCGCCTTGTTGGTCACGGCCAAATCATTTGCCTTCGAAAGAATCGTATTAGCCTCCCGGTTCATTTCCTGGGCAATGAAATCCAGCTTTCTTCCGACATTCACGCCTTCCGCCAGGGTTACCCTCATGTTCTCGATATGAGCCCTCAGCCTCACTGTCTCCTCATCCACACAGATGCGGTCTGCAAATATCGTAATCTCCGTCGCGAGCATACTCTCGTCCACCTTCGTATCCGCCAGCAGCTCATTTACCTTATCGGTCAGCTTCTTTCGGTATTCCGACACGATTTCCGGCGAGCGCTCCTCAATAAAGTCAACCATGGAAATCATGCCGTCCAGCTTCTGGTAAAGGTCCTTTCTTAACTGTTCGCCCTCTCTCACTCTGGTCGCCACAAACTGCTCCGCCGCCTTCTTCACGGCTTCCTCAAGAAGGTGCCACAGCGCATCCTCGTCCACCGACTGCTCCTCAAGCGTCAGCACCTCCGGCATTTTGGCAAGTGTCGATACCCTGACATCCAAATCAAGCCCGAACTCGTCCTCCATCTGCGTGAGCCGGTCCAGATACTCTCTGGCAAGCTCCGAATTATACTTCACACACGCCTTCCCCTCGGTATAGTCCTCACAGGTAACAAACACATCCACTTTACCGCGGCTGATATACTGCTTTAACACATTTCGGATTCCTGCCTCGAAAAAATTCAGCTTTTTCGGCAGCTTCACGGCAAGTTCACAATAGCGGTGATTTACCGCTTTCATCTCCACCGTGATTTTTCGCTCTTCATTTGTGATTTCATACCGACCAAAGCCGGTCATGCTTTTAATCATGGAAACACTCTCGCTTTAAATTTATAGTAGGGATAAGGCAATGCGCACTTATCCCATTGTCAATCTTATTTATTATACCGAAAAAACTGTGGTTCGTCAAGATACGGTACTAATTAAAATAAACAAGTTTGTCTTCCGGTTCCGGAGCAGGCTCGATGCTTGTCGCATAAAGCACCGGTCCTTTGCCGCGGTATTCTCTATAGTATTCAACCTGGATATCCGCCGTCACATAGATATAGCTTCGGTTTTTCAGCGACTCAAATGCCACCGGGCCGACATTCTCGCCGACCTTACACAAAAATCCGATAAACGCGATGTCATCCGCGCAGCAGGTCATTGCAAAACGCCCTGGCACGAAGCTGCGCTTCGGAAGCTTTTCCGAGCGGTAAACCATCGCACGGAAGCGAATCTTTTTACCGCTGTATTTCTTCGGATTATCCATGGCATCCATATACCAGAGACCATAGTCATCATCGCAGAGATCAATCAAATCCGCATCGATATCAAACGGCAGCACTTCCTCGCCCGCATCGTCCGTCACACCGTCCGCCGACTCATAGATAATCTGCCCCTTGCGGTTGGTCACCTTGACACTGCGGCGCAGTGCCAGCTTGTCGGTTGTCTCGTCACAGCGGTTGAAAATAATCGTATCGGAGAGCTTAAACTGTCCCATCATGATGGATTTCATGTTGTTCAGATAATTCTGATAGGTGGAGGCATCGATGATGGTAATAATCTGAACCATCACCCAGTCCCGAGGCAGCTCCTGCCCGACAAACTCCTCAACACTCCACATGCCGTTAAACTCAATCATAACGCGCTGCGGACGATATTGTGCCGCCAGCATTCGCAAATACTCCGGCGTCAGCTCCTCCCTCTCTTCAACCGTCACCACTGCTGTATTGTACTTTGCCAGCATCGACTCATCATATTCCTCTTCGCCCTCTTCGCAGGCAATAATCAGAGTCCGCTCTTTTCCTGAAAACTCCGGATCCTTTAAGGTTTCCCGGATAAACGTTGTCTTTCCGCTCTCAAGAAAACCATTGATAATATATACAGGTACTTCCATTATTTCACCCTCTCATGCGCTAGGCTAAAAACAGTGCGGCAATCTCATCCTCTTTCAGCTTGCTTCCGATTACACAGATGCGTCCCGTCACATCCGCAGCGCCCTTGCGAATCTCGTATTCACCCGGAGTCAGATCAAAATGCAGCCATTCGCCGGTAACCGCCGGAACAATTCCCTTCGCGCGCAGAATCATGCCGTGGCGGTCCGTCTCGGAAAGCTCTTCCAAAGCAGCGGTAAGCTCCTCCTCGGTAAACTTATGCGCTGTCTCAACACCCCAGCTTGCAAACACCTCATCCGCATGATGGTGGTGGTCATGGTCATGGCAGCCGCAGGTGCAGCCATCGCCATGCTCGTGGTCATGCTCTCCGTGTTCGTGATGATGTTCATGATCGTGGCAGCAGCACTCGTCCTCATCGTCATGGTCGTGGTGATGCTCGTGATGATGTTCGTGGTC
>CAMALD010000193.1 GCA_945836355.1 uncultured Lachnospiraceae bacterium
AGAAGCAGGTGTGGCCGGAATCAAAACGGATTATTTTGAAAGTGATGAGCCGGACGTGCTGCTGTGCATGCAGAATATCGCGGAGGTGGCGGCGAAAAATCATCTGATGCTTTTATACCACGGATGTATACGACCGGGAGGAGAGAACAGAACTTACCCGAATGTACTTACCATGGAAGCGGTGATGGGTGAGGAATTCCACAAGTGGAGTACCAGCCCGTCGGTGAAAAACTGTTTAGTATACCCGTTTACACGCAATCTTGTAGGACCGATGGATTATACTCCGCTTTGTCAGCCGTCCGGCAACGATGAGACGGCAGCATTTGCATTGGCAAAAGCAGTGGTTTACGAATCCGGTCTGGTGCATTATGCCGATGCGGCAGCAAATTATAAGAAGTTTGCCGGGCTTTCTCTCATTAACCGAATTGACGGCACGTGGGAAAATACGCTGATTTTGGACGGAAAAATCGGTGAGCACATTTCCATGATGAGGCAGACGGAGGGAGATTATTTTATTGGCGGAATGACGCTTAATGCCAGAACCGTGCAGTACTCCCTGGATTTCCTGGAGGATGGACAATACAACGCTTATCTCTATGAGGATAACGAGGACAAAACGGCTTTGAGGGTATCATCCCGGGAGGTGACAAAGGATTCGGTGTTGACGTTTGATTTGTCGGAACGCGGGGGGATTGTTGTGATGCTCACGAAGGATGTAATCGACATTTCTGTGGCTGAAGAAGAGGAAATATTGATGTCCTCTTATACCTTTTACGAGGCTGAGGCGGCAAATAACCAGCTTGGCGGAGCAGCAGTTGTGGCAAATGCGGCGCTTTGCTCCGGTCGGAAGAAGGCGGGCTATATCGGTAACGGTGATGCAAACTCACTGACCTTTACCGGCATTACGGTACCGGAGACGGGAAGCTATGAAGTGATATTGTATTACTGTACCGGCGAAAACAGAAATGTGACTGTGGCGGTAAACGGCGAGACGATTGATACATTCCGGGCGGTATCTACCGGAAGCTATGGTGTTGCCGGTCTGCTTGCCATGACTTTGGAACTGGTTCAGGGCGAGAATACAATCACATTCGGAAATGCGAGTGGTTATGCGCCGGATATTGACCGGATTGCAATTGAAAAATAGGCTGATTCAGGGTGCGATAGGAGAAAAATGTTGAGCGATTCGAATAAGTGGGGCAGGAAAATGGAGCTGCTGTCCCGAAAGGATGTTATGCTTGTCATCGCGATTCTAACGACAGCAGTCCTTCTGCATTTTGTCCTTGAGGCACCGGGGCAGGCAGAAGGAGGGCAGCTTCGTGTTGTAGCAGACGGGCAGGAGTATGGCACCTATCCTCTGGGAGAGGATAGGGTGATTGAGATTGTGCAGGACTGCGGGAAAAATGTGATTCATATCGAGGGAGGATATGCATGGATGGAGGAAGCGGATTGCCCGGACGGGTACTGCATGCGCCAGGGACGGATTCATCAGGTGAAGCAGTCCGTTATCTGTCTGCCGCACCGGCTGGTGGTGGAGGTGCTGGCGGCAGACGGTGAGCAAGCAGATAAGCGGGAGGAAACGGGTGAGCCGGTACCGGACGCGGTGGTGCATTAGCGAAGAGCGGCAGAAAGTCTGCGGATTGCCTCGGGAATGGCAGCAAGAGTGATGCCGGAATAATTCATAATAATCGCGTGTGAGTCCGGAGTACCGGAATGATAATATCCCGAGAGGCAGGCAATGTGGATTCCGTTTTCTGCAGCCTTTTGCACCAGGGCATCATCGCTCATTTTTGTGCGGATGTGCAGCAGAAAATGAAGTCCGGCCTCCTCCTCGGTAATGGTGGTGCAGTCAGCCAGTGTGCTGGCTGCGATTTCTTTTAGCAGGGCGTCGCGCACGGCACGGTAATGGTTGCGCATGCGGTTGATATGCTTTTCAAAATAGCCTTCCTCCAAAAAGGCTGCCAGAGTGTATTGTTCAAAGTTTGACACGGTGCTCGAGTAGAAGGAGAGAGTGTCATAATAGCGCCGTAAAAGGGCATCCGGAAGGACCAGATAACTGATGCGAATGGTGGAGGCAAGGCTTTTGGTGAAGCTGTTCATGTAGATGACCTTGCCGAGAGTATCGATGCTTTGCAGGGTCGGAATCGGTTTGCCGGAAAAACGGAATTCCGAATCGTAATCATCCTCAATGATATAGCGGTCAGGAGTCTGTGATGCCCAGCGAAGCAGCTCGTACCGGCGGGAGACCGGCATGACGATGCCGGTAGGGTAGTGGTGTGCAGGGGAAATGTGTACGATGTCGGCGTTCTGATGCTCAAGGTCGGAAAGGCGGATGCCGGAGGAATCCATCCTGATATAGCGACAGGCGACACCGTTGCTGCGGTATACCTTGGCGATTTTCTCGTAGCCCGGGTCTTCGATGGCGTAGGTTTTGTCGCGGCCGAATAATTGGATAAGCATGCTGTAGAGGTAATCGGTCCCGGCACCGACAATGACCTGCTCCGGGCGGACATTCATATTCCGGAACTGCTTTAAGTGGCTGCATATCGCAAGGCGAAGCTCGGGAATGCCGCCGCAGGGCGGAGTATTCATCAATTCATTGCTTTTGGCGGAAATCGTTTCGCGCATCAGCCTTGCCCATATGGAAAACGGAAAGTTTTCGGGAACAGTGCGGTTGCTGACAAAATCCGCAAAATAGGAAATATGCGGTCGGGGAAAATAATCCTCCCAGTGGCTTTGGGCGATACCGAAGGTGTCCGAATCAGTGCGGGAAAAGGAGGGAAAGGTGATGTCGGACACGAAAAAACCGCGTTTTGGCAGGGAATAGACATAGCCCTCCGACTGCAGGATGGCGTAGGCGTTTTCTACAGTAATGTTACTGACACCTAATTGCTTTGCAAAGCTGCGCTTGGACGGCAGACGTGTGCCGGAAACGAGAGCGCCGCTCAATATATCGTTTTTGATACAGCGGTAAATGTACAGATACAGGCTTTCGGAGCCAGCGTCCTGCATGGAATAGGTTAACATGGGTACCTCCTTTAAATTATATCCTGAGTTCCCACATTTGAACCAGCGTTCTTGCCCAATGTGTGTCGGAGGATTGTTCATTGCAGGATTGCTCTCGGAACCGTTCGAATGCAATCAGGCACTGAACAGTCCTTCGACTCGCGGCAAAAGTGGGTTGCAAAAAATGCGGAAAATAAAGCTACACAGATTGTAATATACCCGTAAGTAAAAGTAAAGATGGAGAAGGAAGTTCTGCGAAATACAGGCATTGGTATAATAGGACAAAAATGACGCAAAAAGGGTCTTGCAGGGTTTGATACTGAGTGGTATAATGCTTTCACAAAACAGAAAATGAGCAGAGTAGGAATTTGCGCGTTAAGTGTCATGCAGACGGGGAGTTGCTGCGTGGACGAAAAGGTTTCTTGCGGTGCAGATTTCGCATCCCGCTGCTACAGCGATGAGGATTTCCTTTTTTGATTGTAGCGTGTTTCGCATAATATACGGAGTGGGTCTGCCCTGATGTGGGGCAGATTTTTTTTGCCGTTAGCAGGCCGGGGCTGTTGCGGCAGAATCCTTCGGGAATGGGCATACACCTGAACTTATGCGATCTGTTCAATAGGCTGTGAGTAAATAATCAAAAAAGGAGAACGATATGAAGGATGAGAGAAAAGCATTGTCGGGAAAAAACGGGTGTTTTAAGGGGGCTGTCAGAAACCTCAGGTCGGTGAAGGCGGTTGCGGTCGCAGGAATGCTGCTTGCGCTGCATCTGGTGCTGTCATTGTTTCTTGGAGTGTATCTGACGCAGTCGGTCAAGTTTAGTGTGTCCTTTATCACCAATGTGGTCACGGCATATCTGTTCGGACCGTGGATG
>CAMALD010000194.1 GCA_945836355.1 uncultured Lachnospiraceae bacterium
AGACTGTCTGCACCTGCCTGAAGCTGTTCTCCTGCGTTGACGAGTGTAGCAAGACCACTGTTTAAGGCATCGGCACCCGTACCTAACTGACCGATTCCTCCATAGATGCTCTTCCAGCCTTCCGTCAATTCCGGCACCTTAGCTGCCAGCTGATCAATTCCGTCATCCAGCTCGGCTGCTCCTTCTGCAACTGCGGTACTACCGGCTTCAAGAGTCTCTGCACCTGTTGCCAGCTGCGTTGTGCCTGCGGTCAATGCTGCCACGCCGCTCTTTAATGCACCCTCACCGGTCATACTGTCCGCAATCTGCTGTTGAGCGGCAATGGTCTGTCCGAGAGTACCAATCATCGTCTGTAAAGATGCTGCGGTTGCCGCATCAAGGTTGGCACCGTATACCTGAAAAAACTGAGTCATTCCGGCCAAAACCTGCTGATTATAAGATATCGTAGCCACAAGAGAAGTATATGCGGTATCCACACCCTGATCGAGTGCATTCAAACCATCCTGTACACCTGCGATTCCTGCATTCAGGCCTGCTGCTCCCTGCTGTACCTGCGCCGCACCGTTCTTCAGGCCTTCACTGCCGGTTGCCAGTTTTCCGGCACCACTACCGACTGCTGCTATTCCGGCATCAAAAGCAGTTGCACCGGTATTTAACTGACCAATTCCGGCTGCAAGCTGCGATGCGCCATCCTTTGCACTCTTAAGTCCGTCGATAAACGGCATCATGGACTCCGCTAAGGTCTTAGCTCCTTGCGTCAATGTCTTTGCACCCTCTGCCAGAGCTGCCATGTGATCCGAGAGCTCGATTGCTCCGTCCAGCAGCTTCTTCACGCCATCAGCCAGCTTCTTTACTCCATCCTTCAGTTTTCCGGCTCCCTCATACAGACGGACTGTGCCGTCAGCCAACTCGTTAGTTGCATCGCGGAGTGCAGACAACGCATCGGCTAGCTGTTCCGGATTCAGGCTGTCGTCCAGTGATATTTTAGCGAAAGGGCTATTAGTTGCTACTGTAAAGGTATTTGTGAGAGAAAAATCTGCGGTATCGGCTGTAATCTCCGCAAAATTGCCTGCGTCCGTATCCAGTCCAAGACTTTCTGCCACACCCGGCATTCCTACCAGAATTGCTGCACAGATACTGCCCTGGCTTACCAGCCTGCCATTTGTCACCTGAATGTTTGTATATTTATCTGAATCCAGAAATACACCGCTTACCACGGCAAACGGTACTGCAACCTCCTGCTGCTTTCCACCAATCTGCACGGTATAGCTCTGATGGTTTGCATACTCAAAACGAATGGTTACTTTACCGCTCTTTCCTGCAATCTCCTCTGCAGTCAATTCCGTTCCGTCCAGAAAATAGCGCACCTTGACGCTTACCGGCGTCTGCTCATCTGTGATACCCTGATAACAAATGTCGCTGCCCGCTGCCTCCCAGACCAGCTCCGAACCGTTCTGCGTAAATTCCTCATTTCCTTTTACATTGGAAATTCCGGTTAAACAGGAGACATCCCTGATACTTGCCAGACCATCCGGATTGGTTAACGTATCCGTAACCATCACCCTCTGCCGGCTGCCATCCGCACCGCAGAACACATAGACAACTTCCTTTTTCTCTGCATTCTGCCCGTTATTCGTCTTAACCGGAACCTGCTTAACATCCTGTGCTACCCCTACCGCAATCTTCTCATCCTCTGCTGCACCCGCATGGCTTTCTGCATAAGCCAAAGTGCCTCCGGCTGACAATGCTACCACAAGTACGCCTGCAATAATTTTCTGATATAATTTCATAATATCCTCCTTTTCTGCCTCCTACGGCGTCAGACTTTTCTTCTATAAAGAATAAAGCAATCCATAATTGCTTTTCACAGCTTAAGCCTTCTCACTCAAAAACTGATAACTGGTCTTCACTATCACTTTATCAAAGATTATCAACAGGGATGGTAAGATCGTGTTTACGACCAGCATACTGATAATTGCTCCCCTTGCCATCAGCGAACACAGGGAACTGATCATATCGATATCCGAATACAGACCGACGCCAAAGGTTGCCGCAAAGAAACACAGTGCACTGATCATGATTGAACCCATGGATGTGGAAAGAGCTACCGTAACTGCCTCTTTTCTTTCTTTCCCGCGGCTGCGCTCCTTCCGGTAACGTGTACTCATTAAAATAGCATAGTCCACCGTTGCGCCAAGCTGAATTGTCCCGATGACAATCGAGGCAATGAACGGAAGCTGTGTCCCGGTATAGCAGGGAATCCCCATATTGATGAAAATCGCAAACTCGATTACGGCTACAAGTAAAACCGGGAGTGAAACGGAACGGAATACAAACGCAATGATAACAAATACGGCAAGGATGGAAATGGCACTGACCACCTGAAAATCCTTATCGGTAATCTCAATCAGGTCTTTGGTACAAGGTGCTTCACCAATGACCATTCCGCTCTCATCATACCTTTTCACAATATCCGTGATGCATTCAATCTGTGCGTTTACCTCATCCGAAGCCACCTTATATTCCGAAGCGACAAGCATCAGCTGATACCGGTCGCCTTTCAGCTTTCCGGTGATTTCTTCCGGAAAGATTTCATCCGGAACTGCTGCCCCGGCCAGTGAGTCGAAGCCTAGGGCAAAGGAAATGCCATCCACTCTGCCTACTTCGTCCAGCATATCGGTTGCAGCCTTCGCATCCATATCGGAGCGCACCAGCAGCATATATACAGAGTTCATATTATAATCTTCTTCCAGCTTTTTATTAGCCGTAACGCTTTCCAGTTTCTCCGGAAGTGTGCGGTCAAGATTGTAATACACCTCCGTATGCGTGTATCCGTAAATTGCCGGGAACAGCATCGCCAGAAACAGCACAATAAATATCCAGGAATGCCTTACAATAAAATCGGCACTTTTTCCAACCTCCGGAAGCATCGGTCTGTGCATTGTTTTAGTTATCGCTTTATCAAATGTCAAAATCAGTGACGGCAAAATCGTGATACAGGAAATGACGCCGAGCACAACCCCCTTTGCCATGACGACGCCTAAATCCTTACCCAGTGTGAAGCTCATAAAGCACAATGCAACAAAGCCTGCAACTGTTGTTACCGAACTTCCCACCACCGAAGTCAGCGTGTTAGAAATGGCATGTGCCATCGCACGATTCTTATCCTCCGGAAATCTCTGCTGATTTTCCTTGTAGCTGTGCCATAAGAAAATGGAGTAATCCATCGTCACACCAAGCTGCAATACCGCGCTCAGCGCCTTAGTCACATAGGAAATCTCACCGAACACAATATTGCTTCCAAGATTATAGATGATTGCCATTCCGATGCTGAGCAGGAAAAGCAGCGGCACCAAAAAGGAATCCATTGTAATCGCCAGCACGAGTACCGAAAGCAAAACCGCAATCATGACATAGATTGGAGTCTCGGAGTTTGACAGGTTCTTGGTATCGGTTACGATGGCAGACATTCCTGCCAGAAAACACTGTTTGTTTCCAATGCTCCGGATTTCTTCGATTGCATCCATTGTTTCCTCCGCAGAGGTTGTATCCCTAAAGAAGATAACCATCAACGTCGTGTCACCGTTTTGAAATACATTGAGGATTTTTTCCGGAAGCAGTTCCATCGGTATGCTGATATCCAGCACACTGTCATACCATATTACCGAATCAACCCCCTCCACCTGTTCAATTTTTTTCTTCAGGGAAGTGACATCCTTATTCTCCATGCCCTCCACCATAAACATGGAAAATGCTCCTTTTCCAAAATCCTCAAGCAGGATATCCTGCCCCACCATCGTGTCAATCTCGCCCGGAAGGTAATACAGCATATCGTAATTTACCTTTGTGTTCGCATAACCGATGACCGATGGTA
>CAMALD010000195.1 GCA_945836355.1 uncultured Lachnospiraceae bacterium
ATATTTAGCTTGCGGTACACCCTTGCCGTCTCCTCCGGCACCACCTTGCCACTCACATAATTATTATAGAACGACATGCCGGCAAATACCGTAATCGTTACGGCGAGGAAAATCAGGATATAAGGAAGCTCCCGCTCCGTTTCCAGTGCATTAATGACAAAACGCATAAAGAATGCGCTGTAAAACAGCCATTCAAAATAACCCAGTATCTGCACGATTGTCCCATGCACCACCATTCTCGGGCTGATCTGCCAGAGCAGCCGCAGTGCATAGACATTATTCCTCATTGCCGCAAAACCCTTTTTCCTATCCTTGCGCTTACTTTCCTCTCCCATAATCTCTCCTTATACTTTACCTGTAATGTTGACGCGATTTTTCGTTTGCACATTGTAACTATGCGTTTCCACATTTTTCACCACCCCGGCTTTTTTGTGAGCCGGAGAGTTGTTCACTGCAGGATTGCGTTCAAGCGGTTTCGAGATTTTTCGGATGTTTTGCATACCCACAGCGCGATTTGTCCCGGGGATAAAGAGTTTTGCGTGCAAAACTCTTGTGCCGCTTTTGCGTCGCGTCAGCGACAATGTTCCATTGCAAAAGCGTGCACATCCCCCGGAGGGATTCGCATAGGAAATCTTGTTTCCTATGCGAATAAAAATCAGGGAGCAGCGTCATGGATGACGCATTGCGACCGGCGCGTCACTTATCGAAAAATCTGCCAAAACATCCTGAAAAATCCGGAACAAGCGAGAGCAAGCCTGCAGTGAACATACCTTCGGCTCACAATAGAGGGGAAGGCGGATGCAAAATGCAGAAACTCAAATTACGCAACATCCTTAAACTGCGCCATATACAGCTCATAATAAGCTCCCTTTTTCTCTATCAGCTCCTTTGCGGTTCCCTGCTCCACAATACCGCCCTTATCGATGACAAAGATGCGGTCTGCCTTCTGAATCGTGGACAAGCGGTGCGCGATAACAAACGAAGTCCTGCCTGCGAGCAGCGCGTCAATTCCCTTCTGCACCAGGCGCTCGGTATGCGTATCAATGCTCGAGGTCGCCTCATCCAGAATCAGAATCTTTGGCATGGATACCATCGTGCGCGCAAATGCAAGAAGCTGTCTCTGTCCGATGGAAAGCCCCGCGCCGCGCTCCTTGAGCTCCGTATCGTAGCCCTTTTCCATCTTCATGATGAAATCATGTGCATTCACCATCTTAGCGGCAGCAATGATTTCCTCGTCGGTTGCATCCAGTCTGCCATAGCGGATATTATCGCGTATGGTGCCGGAGAACAGGAAATTTTCCTGTGTCATGATACCCATCTGCTGACGCAGACTCTCGATGGAAACATCCTTCACATCATAGCCGTCGATATAGATATTACCGCCGGTCACATCGTAGAACCGGCTGATCAGGTTGACGATGGTCGTCTTGCCCGCTCCGGTCGGTCCCACCAGGGCGATGGTCTCACCCGGCTTAATATGAAAGCTGACATTATTCAATACCTGTGTATCCTTGTCATACGCAAAGGATACATTCTTAAACTCCACCTCACCGCGAATCTCCGGAAGCTCGATAACCTGCTCACGGTCTGCAATCTCCGGCTTGGTGTCAAGAATCTCGAAGATCCGCTCCGCGCCTGCAAGGTTCGTCACAAGCTGGTTGTAAAAATTACTCAGATTCATAATCGGATTCCAGAACATCGACACATATGTGCCGAACGCCATCAGCGTACCAACGGGCGCCACCTCCGGCCCGAGCACCTTTACCCCGACCAGATACATCAGCAAAATGCCAAGTCCCCAGCAGAAATCCACCACCGGGCCGAAAGCATCAGCGTAACGGCAGGCGTTGACAAAGGAATCGCGGTCTTCCTTCAGCAATTCCTCAAAGGTCTCCTCCGTCTCATCCTCCGCCGAGAAGCTCTGGATAATGCGCATTCCCGACACATCCTCGTGAATGAAGGCATTGAGATTGGAGCTCTTCTTGCGGCGAATCTGCCAGAGCACATGCGATTTCGTCTGAACAAACCACACGCCCGCAATCATGAGCGGCAGGGAGCTCATAGCAGCCAGCGCCAGCTTCCAGTTTTTGACCAGCATAATCACAACAACGGCACAGATGGTCAGGAAATCCGGAATCAGCGTGGTAACGCTGTTGGACAACACATCCTTGAGCGAATTGACATCACCGATGATGCGCGCCAGAATCTTGCCCGTAGGCCGGCTGTCAAAGAACGAAAAGCTCAGCGTCTGAATATGCTCGTACAGCTCACTTCGAATCTTGACCAGCACATCGTTTGACATCTTCGCCATCAGGTACATGCGCAGCTTCATCAGCAGAATCATGCCGATATTCATTGCCACTGCTGCAATTCCCAGACGGATCAGCCCCGGTACATCATTATTTTTGATATTCACATTGATTGCCCGCTCAATAATCAGCGGATTTATCAGACTGATGCCCACCGTGCACAGCATGATAAACAGTACAAAGGCAATCATCCTTTTGTACGACAGCATATAGCGGAACAACCTGCTCAGCGTGCTCCGCTTGCTTGCCGATTTTAATGCTTCGTCCTCACGGACTGTATTAATAGCCATAGTTTATTTTCCTCCATTTCAGAGCTCTACGCCGTCAGACCGCCCAGCTGCGCCAGCGTTTCACCGTACTGCGCCATGTAGGTATCATAGTAAAGCCCCTTCTGTTCAAGCAGTGTCTCGTGAGTACCCCGCTCTGCAATCGCGCCGTCCTTTAAGACGATGATTTCATCCGCGTGGCGCACTGCCGAAATGCGGTGTGCGATAATCAGCTTTGTCACATCCTGAAACGCAAGCAGATTTTCCTGAATCTGGTGCTCCGTCTCCATATCAAGAGCGGAGGTGGAATCATCCAGCACCAGAATCGGTGACTGCTTTGCAAATGCACGTCCCATGCTGATTCGCTGCTTCTGTCCGCCGGAAAGTCCGACGCCGCGCTCGCCGATCTGCGTCTCATACTGCGCATCCATCTGTTCAATAAAATCCTTCGCCTGCGCGCGCGCTAACGCGTCGCGCACCATAGCATCCTCTGTCGTCATTCTGCTGCCCATCTTGACATTGGCATTGATTGTATCCGAAAACAGGAACACATCCTGCATTACCGGAGATACGCTCTTGCGCAGCTGGCGCAGTGTCAAATCCCGAATCGGTACGCCGTCAAGCCGGATTTCCCCCTCGTTTACATCATAGAAGCGCTGCAGCAGCGTGATGATGGAGGACTTTCCCGAGCCCGTAGCTCCCATGATGCCAAGCGTCCTGCCCTCCTCAAGATCAAAGGAGATATCCTTGAGGATATCCTGTCCGTCCAGCGCAAAGCTTACGTGATCGAAGGTCACATGCCCTTTTACCTCCGGCAGTACCACCGGATTTTCTTTCTCCGTGATAGTCGTCTGCTCGTTATATATCTTTTTAATCTTCTTGTTCGATGCCACGGCGGAAGCGAGCGAATTGAGTAGCCAGCCAATCATCTCCATCGGCCAAATGATGTTGTTGGCGTATTCCGTAAATGCCGCCAGCTCACCAAGGGTTATCTCGCCCCGAATCTTTATGTACCCGCCGTAAATGATGACAACGACCGGAATCAGCCGGGTAATCAGCTGGATTAACGGCTGGTATCTGACGAACACCTTGCTCTGACGCATATTCAGCTCATAGTAACGCTTGTTGTGCGATAAGAACTTGGTAATCTCAAACTTCTCACGCGCGAACGCCTTCACGGTACGCACACCAGCAAGGTTTTCCTGCGCTACGGTGTTGAGCTTCGCGTTTTCATCGCTGATGTCCTCATAGACACGGTCAAGCCTCTTTTCCATAAACAC
>CAMALD010000196.1 GCA_945836355.1 uncultured Lachnospiraceae bacterium
ACTATAGGCGGTGATTCCAACACGCGCGGTCTTACAATCGTCACCTATGATCCGCAGACAGGGGAGCCTCAGTATCAATTTCAGCAGACGCAGATTTATTATGAGGATGAAGATGCGGTTTATATCTCAAAGGATAGTTTTCCGGCAGGAACCTTGGTTTACAGTGCCGAACCGGCGGATTCCATGACTCTGTCTAAAATCGGAACGCTCGAGGGGGTATACAATGTAAACCGTGGCTACGCGATATTCCGCCGAATCGAGCGAATCGCCGAAAATGAGGGTTATGTAATTATTAAGAAGGGGACCACCAATGGTGTTGCGCGTTATGACCATATCGCCTTAAATGCTGATGAGGTAACTGAGTCATCCGTTATTTATTAATGATCCTGCTGTGAACAGAGCTCTCGGACTGTGGTAAAACCGGCTGGCAAAAATGCGGAATTCAAGTAAGTGGTCAATAGTTTGAGAAATAATATTTATCGAAAAGAGGAAGATATATGGTAGAAGAAAATTTAAGGCAGGTGCGGACAGACATTGCCGCTGCGGCATCCGCTGCCGGAAGAAACGAGAGCGACATCATGCTTCTGGCTGTCAGCAAAACAAAACCGCTTTCCATGCTGCAGGAAGCATATCAGGCCGGACAGCGCCGTTTTGGCGAAAATAAAGTACAGGAGCTGGTGCAAAAGTGTTCACAAATGCCGGGAGATGTGGAATGGCATATGATCGGTCATTTACAGACAAACAAAGTACGTCAGGTCGTGGGCAGGGCGGCATTGATTCATTCTGTGGACAGCCTGCATCTGGCACAGGAAATCGAGAGAGAGTCCGAACGGCAGGGTGTAATCACAAGCATTCTGATGGAGATTAATATCGCAGGTGAGGACTCAAAATACGGAATTATACCAGAGGATGCAATCCGTTTTGCTGCAGAGCTTTCCGGGCTTTCCCATATTCGCGTAAAAGGGCTGATGACGGTTGCGCCATTTACGGACTACGCGGAAGAAAATCGAAAATATTTTCGCAAAATGAAGCAAATAGCTGTTGACATCACTGCACAAAACATTGATAATATTACTATGGATATATTATCGATGGGTATGTCCGGAGACTACAAAATAGCAATCGAAGAAGGTTCCACCTGTGTGCGGGTGGGCACAGGCATCTTCGGCGAAAGAAATTACAGTAAATAAGTGCATTAAATTAATTTTGATAGGAGTGAAAGTAAAATGGCTAATTTTTTTACAAACTTTCTTAATTCTCTTCATTTAAGCGACAACGATGATGAAAACGATGACGAAGAATATGATGAATATGTGGAAGAGACCAGCTCCAGAGAGCAAAAGCGTTTAGATCGCAAAGCAGAACGCGAATCCAGACGGCTGTACGCGGAGAGTGCTGAGGAGGAGTCTGCTTTTCAGGAAACTCCGAGGTCAAATACTTCGTCGTTTAACGATGCAAGAAAGGAGCGCACCGAGAGAAGGGCAGAACGTTCAGCAACAAAGGTTGTGCCGTTTCGGAGCGGTGCAGGCAGTGTTATGGGGATTAAGGTAATGAAGCCGACCAGCTTCGAAGATTCGCAGGATATTTGTGACGTTCTTCTTGCCGGTAAGGCTACCATTATCAATTTAGAGGGCTTCAATGTCGACCTTGCACAGAGAGTAATGGATTTTATTTCCGGTGCGGTGTATGCTGTTAACGGTAAGCTGCATCAGATTTCGAACTACATATTTATTATTTCTCCGGACAATGTTGACATTTCCGGCGATTATCTTGATATGATCAAGCAGAACGGATTTGATGTTCCTACAATCAACAAGGAATACTAATATGGATGAGACAAAAGAGGAGCTGATTTTTGCCAGACAGATCGAAGAGCTGGCGAAATCAGCTTATTATAAAACCATCGCCTGCTACAGTGACTTTTTAAATCTCAATGAGCAGAGTATTTTTCACCGGATGAAAAAGGAGCTGCCGCCCGTCGCCTATTCCCTGTATGGCGGCTGTGATGACGCAGAGCGCAGGATACTATGCTTTCACGGTGATTATGACGGCAGCGGCGAGCTGAACGGCTCTGATTTTAAGGAAGCATACCCGATTGCCTGTTTGGAGATTTCCCCCTCCAATTCCAGATTTGCAGAAAGCTTATCCCACCGCGATTATCTCGGTGCAATTTTAAATCTCGGAATTGATCGTTCCAAGACGGGGGATATTTTGATTTCTGGTGACATTGCGTATCTGTACTGCGATCCTTTTATTGCAGACTTTATTGCTGAGCAGCTGGACCGCATCCGCCACACCACGGTTAAGGTATCACATAGGCAGACCGGTCAGGAAATTGAGAGAAATTATGAGATGATTCACGCCAATGTGCCGTCCCTGCGTCTGGATGCAGTCATCGGTGCGGCGTTTCATTCCTCCAGAAGCAGCATGACTGGTCTGATTCCCGGCGGCAAGGTGTTTGTCAATGGACGGGAAATTCTGCAGGGCAGTTATCAGATAAAGCCCGGTGAGATTGTTTCCGTGCGGGGATACGGAAAATTCCGATTTGAGGAACAGGGCACGCTGACAAAGAAGGGACGAATTAACATTACCATTCGCAAATATACGTAAAGGAGATACAAATATGCTGACACCGATTGAAGTACAAAATAAAACATTTAAATCCGGCGGACTTGGCTACGACAAGAAGGATGTCGATCAGTTTTTCCGGGAGGTCAATGACGATTATCTTCGTCTTTACAGTGAAAATATTGATTTGAAGGATAAGGTTGCCGCATTGAATGACGCTCTGCAGCAGTATAAAACGATGGAGCAGACCCTGCAGAAGGCATTGGTGCTCGCTGAAAAAACAGCGGAGGACACCAAGGCAGCCGCAATTAAAAATGCGCGGAATATTGAAAAAGAGGCGCAGACCAAATCGCAGATTATCATGGCGGATGCCAGAAATGAGCTGGAACATATTCATGCACAGACACTGGACATGTTAAAGACATTTGAAAAATATAAGGCTCAGTTTAAGAGCCTTGCCATGGCTCAGGTAGAATTGCTTGAGAGCGAGAGCTACAGCATCAATGTTGCGCGTCTGGATGCATTCATTGACACTTCACGCACCGCGCTGCCGAAGGAGGAGCCTTCTGAAAAAGCGGTGGAGGAGCCGGTGACGGAGGGAACCCCTGCGCAGAAGCCGGAAAAATTCTCTGCTTACGGCGGCAACGATATCGAAGGCCAGGAAGAATTTGACTTTATCAATCTGTAAGAAGATTCTCGCAGAACCATCTGAAATGAGGAATTACAATTATGCTGCAAAATTATATTGAAATCACCTATGAAGGACAGCCATGCTATGACATTCTGCTTGAGCAGGATTTCGGCAGGCTTGCCGAACGAATGTCCAGGCTGGAAACCGCAAACCGAAAGCTCTGTATTGTCACCGAAACCAATGTCGGCCCGCTTCACGCGCAAAAGCTGATGGACGTTTTAAAACCGGTGTCACGGCAGGTGGACCTGTTTACCTTTGAGGCCGGTGAGGAGAGAAAAAATCTGGATACGGTCAATAATGTATATGAGTTTTTGATTGAACACAAATACGATCGAAATGATATTCTTGTCGCATTGGGCGGAGGAGTGGTTGGTGATCTCACCGGATACTGCGCAGCGACTTATATGCGCGGAATCCGTTTTGTACAGGTGCCGACCTCCCTGCTGGCGATGGTGGATTCCAGCATCGGCGGAAAGACCGGTGTTGACTTTAAGGCTTACAAAAACATGGTTGGCGCATTTTACATGCCCCAGTTCGTGTATATGAACATTTCCCTCCTGTCCACGCTGCCTCGCCGCGAGTATTTTTCGGGG
>CAMALD010000197.1 GCA_945836355.1 uncultured Lachnospiraceae bacterium
AGGATGTTTTGACGCATTTTCTGACAAGTGACGCGCCGGTCGCAATGCGCCATCCATGGCGCTGCTCCCTGATTTGTCCATCCGGGACAAATCGCGCTGTGGATGAGCAAAACATCCGAAAAATCTCAGAACCGTTCGAATGCAATCTGACAGTGAAGCAGCCTTCGGCTTACTATTGGCAAAGCACTGAAAAAAATGCGGAAACTCAAGAACTCAAGAGATTGCATATGAATTGCCATCGTGGTATTATAGACATTAATCTTTATAATTCCAGATTATTACCGATATCACAATACCAAACAGAAAAGAGGATTTTCATGCTGAAAGCAGTTATTTTTGATATGGACGGAGTGATTATTGACAGCGAGCCGCTGCACGCACGCGCCGCAGTCATTGCTATGAAAAATTTCGGTTTGGAGCTCACCTTGGATTACTGTTACTCCTTCATCGGCAGTACGGCAAAACACATGCTTGAGGTTACCAAAGACCGTTATCATCTCAACGCCACGATTGAAGAATTGATGGAAGCCAATGTGGCAGCCAAAAGGCATCTGGTGGAAGCAGAAGGGTATCCGCCGATTCCTTATGTGTATGAGCTGATGGCTAATCTTCATGATAACGGATATTTGCTAGCCATTGCCTCGTCCTCACCTTACGAGGATATCATGGCAACGGCAACCCGCCTGAAGCTGCTTCCATTCCTGAACAGGATTGTTTCAGGCATGCAGGTACAGCATCCAAAGCCTGCCCCTGATGTATTTCTTCTTGCGGCAGAGGAACTCGGCGTCAGCCCGGACGAATGCGTTGTGATTGAGGATTCCTGCAACGGGCTTTTAGCAGCAAGAGCTGCCGGAATGACCCGCGTTGCCTTCTTCAATCCGCATTCCGGTGCACAGGACCTAAGTGCTGCCGATTATGTCGTGGAGGGCTTTGACGAGGTGGATTCCTCCGTACTGCGATACATATATCAGCATGCGCATGGCGAGAGCGCCCTGATTGCCGAGACTTCCTCCCTGATCATCCGCGAGCTTTCCAATCGGGACCTTCCGGCGCTCGTCCGTATTTTGCAGACGCCCTCCGTAGCCAAATATGTTCCGGATTCCAAACGAACTCTTGCCGAATGGGAAAGCTTTCACTCCGCCTATATCAGTAATGCTTATCATTTTCGTGGCTACGGCTTATGGGGAGTATTTGACAAAAATACCGGTGCACTGATTGGCCGCTGTGGTTTAGAGGATTGTACCGACTATACCGAAGATAAGGACGCTTTTTCCTTTGATGCACCGGAAATCGGATATCTTTTCGATGAAGCCTTCCGCGGCAGGGGTTACGCCACGCAAGCCGTAGCAACGGTTTGTGAATACGCCAAGAACCGCCTAGGATTGCAGCATGTCTACGCCGTAATTGCAGAGGATAATATTCGCTCCCTAAAGCTCGCCATACGAATCGGCATGGAACCATGCGGAGTATGTAAACGCGACGGACAAGCCTGTGTGATTTATAAAAAGCAGTTGAATTAACCAAACCGCATAAAAAAAGAAAAGAGTTCCAATGATATGCACCTAACCCATAAGCAAATATCATTTGGAGCTCTTCTCCAGTCGATGACTATCTGGTTGTGCCGCCTGTTGCACCGCCGGCAGCTGAGCCATTGCCGGTGCCCGCACCAGTACCTGTACCGTTGCCTGTACCATTGCCTGTGCCATTGCCGGTCATATCATCTACTGCATTATCGATGCCGTTCACAACATTATCGACACCATTCTGCAGCGCTCCGCCGCCGTTTGTTCCATTGCCGTTCACACCGTTTCCGGTACCGTTGTTCGTCATGGTATCTGTGTTGGTGCCATTGTTTGTCGTTCCGTTACCAGTACCGTTTCCGGTGCCGTTTGTAGTACCGTTGCCGTTCGTGCCGTTATTTGTACCTAAGCCATCTTCATTGTTTCCATCATTGTTGGTTCCTGCGTTTTCATCGGTAGCAGAATTATTGTTATCTGCATTGGATGAGCAGGCAGTGAGTCCGGCAACCGCTAAACAGCCGCAAAGCAAAAGTGCTATGATCTTTCTTTTCATGAATCGTCACTCCTCCTGTATTCAATTTCATTACATTCATAGTGTTCGCAAAAAGAAAAATATTATTCTGAAATAATGAATTTTTTTGAATTTTACAAGCTTTACTTTTATCTGCTCCATCTCAACACGGAGGTCTAGAACTCCGTCATATATCTGCGGTAATGCATCGGCAGATTATTTCTCTGTAAAAACGGATTATTGCGCTCTTTTACTGCAATGGTCTCAAAGAAACTCTTCCACAGATTCTGAAATAGTTTTTCTTTGCCCGATAACGCTGCAAAATCCCGTAGCAGCTCCTCCCGTACTTCCTGTATCACAAACGGATACCCCGCCCGGTGAAAGGATGCCTTTTTTCGCTCTGTGTCAAATATGATAAAATTCTCCTCCGGAAATCGGTCTTCAAAATGTGGGGTAACAACCTCAAGCAGGTCATTTTTCGGCGAAAATCTTGCCAGCAGAATCCCCTTTTCCAGTTCTTCAAACCTTAAAAAGCCCAGATATTCATGCGCCTCATTCATAACATAGCGGTTGAGTTCAAACACCTTCTGCACGGACGAATCGGTCAGGTGGTCCAGCACTTGTTCCCCCATCCGAAATGCCAGCACCAGAAAATGATATACCGCATCTGCCTTCTCAGGATGCCCGGAATACAGAGCACGTATCATCGTTTCATACACCCTGACGGACAGCTTTCGTCTGACACTGCCCGCGACCTTATCCGCCTGCTGCGAATCCGTCTGCACCTCATAATACTCCGAAAAGAGACATAAATTATCACTATTTTCTTTTCCCTTTACCGTCAATCGTATATAGTCATGTCCATATCTTGCATCCCATGCCTGGTATATTCCTGATAATATACCATCAATACTGTCCTCGCACTCATATACTCTGGTCATCTTTTCCGGATACATCCGCATCACCTCGTTTCTGTCTCGTCAACTGCTCTTCATTATTCCTGTTTCTATCATTCCTGTTTTCCTCATTCGGACCTAAAAATCCGGCTTTCTTAAAGCGTGCGCATCCCCAGGAGGTCAAGTCGTATAGGAAACACAGTTTCCTATACGACAAATAATCACTGCGACATACCGCAGTCAAATAGGGAAAGCTGCTGGTATGTAAAGCTGTCCCCCCGCACGTCAGCCGGCATCTTCTCCTGTTCAAGCAGGTGGTCGATAATATAGCATTCCTCCAGCTTTGTCGGATACATCAGGCGACCGGAGCAGGTGATAAAATACAATGCCCGCTTCAAAACAACACCGAGCTTTTTTAAAACATCAAAAGTGAGCTTGTTTTCACGCCTAGCAGATATAATGCGCTTAGCAGAAATAACGCCGATTCCAGGAACACGAAGCAAAGTAAGGTAATCGGCAGTGTTTACTTCTACTGGGAAATTTCCAATGTTGCGGATTGCCCAGTCACACTTTGGGTCTAATAGACTATTAAAATTTGGATGCGATTCATCTAATAATTCATTTGCCTTAAAACCATAAAAACGTAACAACCAATCTGCCTGATATAAGCGATTCTCACGTAGCAAAGGAGGAGAGGAAAGAGCTGGCAAGTTAGAGTCCTCATTTACTGAAATGTAAGCGGAATAGTAAACACGCTTTAAACTCATCTTTTGGTATAAGTTTTCTGTTAAGTTTAAAATTTTCAAATCTGTTTCTGGAGTTGCTCCAATAATTAATTGAGTGGTTTGTCCAGCTGGCACGAAAGTTTTTTTATGTTTTGACTTTTCTAATTTTGAAATTGCAAT
>CAMALD010000198.1 GCA_945836355.1 uncultured Lachnospiraceae bacterium
TAAGCATCCAGATATGCAACCACCTCGTTCTTTGCCTCAAAGCTGCGCGGGAACAGCAGAATCATATATGGTGTGGAATCACCGCCAAGGTAAGAAATGAACTGCTTTTTCGATTTCTCGTCCAGCTCCTGCATCGTCATCACGTTAATGTCCGATTCCATCTGTGCCTTGACGATATCGGACTCCTTGCCGGCTTCAATAATACGCTTTGTCAGCGCATCGTTATATGCAATACCGGCGGCAAGCATGGACATGGTCGTGCCCTCCTTTGCCCGCACGATGCCGACAATCTGCACATCAAAGCCCTTATCTGAATTATACATTGCCTCGTAATCCGTCCCCGGAAGGAAGGTGCCGTACTCCGTGGTCACATAATAATCATTGTTATCAATCACCCGGAAGCTCGCTCCTACAATCTTTTCAAAAGGAATCCGGGACTCCCCCTCCTCAAGCGTAAATCCAAACTGCTCATACAGTGCTTTTTCGAGCTGATTCTTTGCGTTGACCACCAGCACCAGATCGGTCTCCTTATCCGGATATGTACCGGCAAGCAGCTCATAATTATCCCTCAGATAGTTCTCACCCTCGCGCAAGGAGTCCGGATAACAGGAAAGGCCCATACTGCTGGTGGAGGTCATGGAGGACATATCTCCCGCCGACATCATGCTTGCGAAGCTGACCGGAATGTACCCATCGTCCGTCTTGCGCACCACATTCATGTTGGTGATGCGGGCATAACCGATGCTGCCGCAGATATCCTCCGGAATATTGTCCAGATACTCCGCAAACTCACCGTCAAGCTTATTGGTGTGCATGGTAATCATCATGGAGGAATCCACAATCTGCACATAATCGGTATCCGCATAATCCGCTGTGCCATGCACACGGTCACTCCACGTCTGGGACTCATCCATGTACTGCTCCATATCGACTTCCTGCGATGCCTGACTGATGAGCACCGGGAATTCCGCCATCGCCCCTGCCTGGAAATTGTCAATCTCCGACTGAAAACCGGTGGAAAGACTCAAAATCACAGCGATACCAATAATGCCGATACTCGATGCAAACGCGGTGAGGAAGGTTCTGCCCTTCTTGGTATACAGGTTGTTAAAGGACAGATGAAGCGCGGTGCGCAGCTTCATGCTGGTTTTTTTCAGCTTGAACTGATCCTCCTTCGGGCGCTCCTGGTGCGGATGTGTATCGTCGATGATTTTGCCGTCGGAAAACCGGATGATGCGGTCGGCATACCGCTCGGCAAGCTCCGGGTTGTGCGTAACCATGATAACGAGCTTATCCTTTGCCACCTCTTTGATCAAGTCCATAATCTGTATGCTGGTGGCACTGTCAAGCGCACCGGTCGGCTCATCGCAGAGCAGAATCTCCGGGTCGTTTGCCAGCGCGCGTGCAATCGCCACACGCTGCATCTGACCGCCGGAGAGCTGATTCGGCTTTTTGTGCAGATGCTCCTTCAGACCTACTTTTTCCAATGCTTCCAGTGCCTTGCGGTGACGTTCCTCCGCCGGAACATTGGAAAGCGTCATGCCAAGCTCTACATTGGCTACAATACTCAAATGGGCAATTAGATTGTAGCTCTGAAACACAAAGCCGATGGAATTATTGCGGTATGCATCCCAATCACTGTCCTTAAAATCCTTTGTACTCTTTCCTTTAATCCGCAAATCACCGGAATCATACTGGTCCAGACCACCGATAATATTCAGACAGGTCGTTTTCCCCGAACCGCTGGTGCCCAATATGGCAACAAATTCTTTTTCCCGAAATGCTACACTGATGCCATCGAGAGCTTTTGTTTCAATATCTCCCACATGGTAAGTCTTTTTTACGTCTTTTAACTCTAACATTCCTTACCTCCTGACTCATTTCGATTTAACAAGGAGTCCCGCTTGCGAGATCCAGCACGCCGAGCGCATGTTGCTTCAGCAACATAATACCTTACGCGCGAGTGCGCATCCTCCGAAGAGTTTGTCATAAATATGAAACGAATCGGCCCGAAAGTCAATTAAATTTCTATTAAGATTTTAATAAATCAATTTGTCAAGGTCCTTCACCTGCTCCGTCTCATCGGAACAGGTATGTCCCGCCTGCTTCGCATATTGATTGACTGCCGCCTTGGACTTTGCAATCGGCTGCATCGTACCGGCTCCGGCAATGCAGCCGCCCGGACATGCCATGCCCTCCAGCAGATATCCGTCATATTTACCGGCAACTGCCAACGCAAGCATCTTGCGGCAATCCTGCAGGCTCTCGGCGTTCGCCACCTTGACTTCCCTGTCCGGATAGCGGTTTTTGATTACGTTGACCACGGACTGTGCCACCCCGCCGGATACCGCAAAATTACGTCCGTCCGAGGATACGTTGTCCACCCCGTTCGGCTCTTCGTCCACAGTCTCCAGATCTACGTGCTTAGCTGCAAAAATACCCGCCATCTCCTCAAAGGTCAGCACAAAATCCACCTCGCTGCGCACGCTCCTGCGCATAGCCTCGAGCTTTTTCGCCGCACACGGCCCGATGAATACCACCTTAGCTTCCGGATCATTTTTCTTGATATAGCGCGCCGTCAGGGTCATCGGCGTGAGCGCCATCGAGATGCAGTTGGCGTGCTCCGGATACAGCTTTTTCGCCATCATCGACCAAGCCGGACAACAGGAGGTGCCCATGAACGGCAGCTTCTCCGGCACCTCGCGGATAAAGTCCTCCGCCTCCTGTGTCGCACAAAGGTCGGCTCCCAGCGCCACCTCCACGACATCATAAAAGCCCAGCTGCTTCATCGCAGAGCGCAGCCTGCCCGGCGTCACCCTCGGGCCGAACTGTCCCACAAACGCAGGTGCTACCGCCGCATACACGCGCTCACCGGACTGGATTGCGCGGATGGTCTGGAATATCTGCGACTTGTCCGCAATCGCGCCAAACGGACAGTTTACGAGGCACTGACCGCAGGATACGCATTTTTCATAATCAATATCCGCACGGCCGTTCTCATCGGAATGAATCGCATTCATACCGCAGGCAGAAGCACACGGGCGGGTCTGCACGATAATCGCATTGTATGCACAGGCATCCGCGCAACGTCCGCACTTTATACATTTTTCCTGATCAATCTGCGAGCGCCCCAGCTTGTAATCCAGCGTTACCGCATCCCTCGGGCACACCTCCACGCACGGGTGCGCCAGACAGCCCTGACAGCCTTCCGTGACAATTACACGTTTTTCGGGACAGGAATTACATGCAAATTTGATGACATTGATAAGCGGCGGTGTGTAATAGGTCTCCGGGCGGTCTGCCGACTCTATGTTTTCGGAAATCGGCGAATGCTCCGCGGCGGAACGGTTCGGAAGTCCCATCGCCAGGCGCAGTCTCTCACCGACAATGGCGCGCTCCAGAAAAATATCCTTTCCGAAATTTGCCACCTCGCCGGGCATGATTTTATACGGAAGCTCCTCAATGCGCTTGTCCACCGGCCACTCGGTATGATAAGCCATGCGTGCCACCTCACGGAAAATCCGATGACGAATCTCCTGAATTCTTGTCTCGATTCCTCTCATATTTATCCTCCACTTCAGAATATGCTATATCATAGTCAGCTATAATCGCTTTATCATAGCATACAACCCGCCTAATTTCAAGTATTCCGGATTTCTTGAGTTTCCGCACTTTATACTCATATTCTCCTCTGCTGTGTGCCGGAGGTTTGTTCATTGCAGGCTTGCTCTCACTTATTCCTGATTTTTCAGGATGTTTTGTCGTTTTTTTCTGACAAGTGACGCGCCGGTCGCAATGCGCCATCCGTGGCGCTGCTCCC
>CAMALD010000199.1 GCA_945836355.1 uncultured Lachnospiraceae bacterium
AACAGAAATACATATCAAGAAAGGACGTACAATTATGTTAGAAGAATTAAAGCAAAAAGTATATGAGGCAAATATGCTTCTTCCAAAGCATGGTCTGATCACCTTTACCTGGGGTAATGTTTCCGGTATTGACAGAGCATCCGGTCTCATCGTAATCAAGCCGTCAGGCGTTGAATATGATGTAATGAAACCGGAGGATATGGTGGTTGTAGACCTGAACGGAAAGCGTGTGGAGGGTGACCTCAATCCATCCTCCGATACCCCTACCCACATTGAGCTGTATAAGGCGTTTCCGAATATCGGCGGCGTGGTGCACACTCACTCCCGCTGGGCTACCACGATGTCACAGCAGGGTATGGGCATTCCTGCTCTCGGTACTACCCACGGCGATTATTTCTACGGTGAGATTCCTTGCACCCGCAAGATGACACCGGATGAAATTCAGGGTGAGTATGAGAAGGAAACCGGCACCGTAATCATTGAGCGCTTTACAAATGCAGGTATCAATCCGGATGATGTACCGGCTGTCCTTGTTCACAGCCATGGTCCGTTCACCTGGGGCACCGACCCGCACAATGCCGTGCACAATGCTGTAGTTCTCGAGGAAGTAGCATTTATGGCATGGCACAATCTTTCCCTCTCGAACAACACCATCAAGCCTATGCAGCAGGAGCTTTTAGATAAGCACTATCTCAGAAAGCACGGTGCAAATGCTTATTACGGACAGGGCAAAAAGAACTGATTGAGGATTTGATCATTATGCGATTCTACAACAAAGCTTTTTTGCGAATCACAGTAATCTTTCTGCTGTTCGCAATGTGTTTCAATCACATATCAGACAATACCATAATCGCAAAAGCGGAATCTGCTGCGGAAAATGCTGCAGATTCCGGGTTTTCCTGGCCTACAGGTCCTTCTGTCTATGCGGACGCCGCTATTGTCATGGAGGTCACGACAGGCTTAATTCTGTATGAAAAGAATATTTATACCGCTTACTATCCCGCAAGCATCACCAAAGTAATGACTGCACTGCTGGCATTGGAAAACTGTTCTCTCAATGAGGTTGTAACCATGTCCGATGCCGCCGAAAAAAATGTGTACGGCAGCCGCATCGGTCTGGTTTCGGGCGAACAGGTGCTTTTGCGGGATGCTATGTACGGCATGCTTCTGGAATCGGCAAACGAGGTTTCCTATGCAATCGGAGAGCATGTTGCCGCAAAAGTAAATTCCACTTCCGGTTCTATCGAAGAATTTGCCGCATTGATGAATGCACGCGCCGAGTCCCTCGGCTGCGTCAACAGCCACTTTACCAATCCTCACGGATTGCATGAAGAAGAGCACTACACCTGTGCATATGACATGGCGCTCATCGGAAAAGCCGCCATTGCCTATCCGGATTTCCGCAAAATTGCGGGTACCCGCACTTATACCATTCCGGCAACCAACAAAAACGTCGCGCGTCCGCTCGCCAATCACCATCGGTTTATCCGCAAAACGCTGACCTACAGTCCTGCCATAGCCGGAAAAACAGGCGGAACCAACGAGGCTTTGACCACCCTTATCACCTTTGCAGAAAAAGACGGGCTGACCTTAGTCGCCGTGGTGCTGCATGTAGATACTGCATTGCATGCTTACGAGGATACCATTAAGATACTTGATTTTGCTTTCGATAATTACTCGGTATACAATATCGAAAACACAGAATTGGAGCTTGATGTACATTTTCCTTCCCTGTTTTCGCAGACCGAGGCCTTTGCATCCGGTCTGAATACCCTGATTCATATAGGAAAAAACAGTAATGTGGTTTTGCCAAACTCCGCGAATTTTGCGGAGACCACCAAAACCATCTCGTATCACCCGGTAGAAGAATTTGTTCATGGCGATAATGTGATCGGCAATATCTCCTATCAATTCGGAGGAAAATACATCGGGTACGCAGACATTATTTACTACAACCCGGATTATCCGGTCACCCGCGCTGAATTTGAAGCTCTCTGGCCAAGCTACATGATTCCGCCGTCCATTGTGTTTCAGGATGGTACAGGAAACACGGGCTCTTCCGGGAGCCATCACGACTCCGCGGATACTCCCGGTTCGGAAGAAAAAGACACATCCGAAAAATGGTATCAATCAACCATTTTTCGAATCTGCCTGTTAATTATTCTCTTACTGGCTGTATGCTATCTTGTATTTGTCGAAATACCATACCGCAAACGCCGCCGCGCTTATAAGCGCAGACGGAAATCACGCAGCTAAATACCGGACCTTTAAAAAGCAGGGGAAACAATGATTATTGTCATGTTTCCCCTGCTTTTTATGTAGTCATTGCTGCAATCAACGCTGCGATTTCGTCCGGGGTCATTGCACGGTTCGGGTCATCCATCACAGGCATTGCCGGTGCTGACGGCTCCGGCTGCGATTCCGGTATCGGCTCAGGTATTGGTTCCGGTTCAGGGATTGGTTCAGGTTCCTGAATCGGCTCCGGAATTGGCTCCGGCTCAGCCGCCGGTGCACTGTCCCCTCCTCCCATTGCTGCAATCAACGCTGCGATTTCGTCCGGGGTCATTGCACGGTTCGGGTCGTCCATCACGGGCATTGCCGGGGCTGACGGCTCCGGCTGCGGAATTGGCTCTGGCTCCGGTATTGGTTTCGGTTCAGGGATTGGTTCCGGTTCCGGAATCGGCTCCGGTATTGGCTCCGGTAATGGCTCCGACTCAGCTGCCGGTGTACTGTCCCCTCCCCCCATCGCTGCAATCAACGCTGCGATTTCGTCCGGGGTCATTGCACGGTTCGGGTCATCCATCACAGGCATTGCCGGTGCTGACGGCTCCGGCTGCGATTCCGGTATCGGCTCCGGTATTGGTTCCGGTTCAGGGATTGGCTCAGGTTCCGGAATTGGCTCCGGTAATGGTTTCGGTTCAGGGATTGATTCAGGTTCCGGCTCCGGCTCTGGCTCTGGTATTGGTTCCGGTATCGGCTCCGAAATTGATTCAGGTTCAGGAATTGGCTCTGGTATCGATTCCGGCTGCAGGATTGTCTCCGGCCCTGGTATCGATTCGATTTCCGGTGCAGCAACCCTATTTGAGGTAAAGACCATATTCTCGTCAACATTTTCAAGCTTGTCTGCCAGCTCTTCAATACGCTCTGTCATAGTCATCGTATTGGCCAGCATGGTATCTGACATTTCACGGTAATGATCTTCCACATTCTGAATGGTATCTTCCATGGAACGATTCAGATTAACACCAACCTTTGACATTTCAGCTTGTACCCCCTGAATGCCCGCAATGACGCGATCTGCATTTTCATTGATATTGACTGCAAGCTGCCTGGCGTTTTCTTTATTATATTTTGCCACCGTCTTCATGGCATTTACCTGAAGCTCAGCCAACCGCTTATTTTCCGTAATCTGTCGCTCATGCACCGCATAAATACGACGCAGTATCTCACTAATTTCCTCCGTCATATTGCTGTTGATGCTTGCACTGAGCTCATTCATCTGATTTTCCGCAATTTCGTTGTTTTTCTTAATTGCGGTATATACCGCCTTCTGTACACTGACAAGCTCATCCAGCTTTTGCATTAATTCTGCAGTGTCTGTAAGCCTCTGTTCTTTTTCTTTTTGCTTTTCCTTTTGCAGGCAGGTCAGCAACAGATATCCCGCAATCAAAAAAATAACTCCGCTCGCCCCCACGGCAAAATAACTCCCGCGAAATTCCAGCAAAACATAAAGCGCTAAAAATGCAGACGCCATAAATAAATCTATATAAAACATTTTCAGGTGACATTATGATCACGGCAGAGATC
>CAMALD010000200.1 GCA_945836355.1 uncultured Lachnospiraceae bacterium
TTTTTTTCATATAAGCCCAAGAACATCATTTGGCGAAGTAATAGTAGAAAATTGTACGTTTCTCCATGTAAAGGACTCGACAGATTCCAGGTTTTCTTCTCATTATTTATGCTATAGCATCATGTTTTCAAAAAGGAATATTTTTCCGAAGCGCCGCTATACAATACTCTTGTACAGGCGGATGATAAATCTCGCGCCGCCTTCTCTTGCATTTTCCGCTGTAATGGTTCCGTTCTGTGCGGTTATGATCATCCGCGAAAGCGCCAGCCCGATACCAATACTGTCATTTTGTGCGTTTTTCCCCTTAAAAAAGCGCTCAAACAGATACGGCAGTTCATCATTCGCAAAGCCGTTTCCACTGTCCTGCACAATAATCTCTGTAAAGAGTGGATTTTCATCGGCAGTGATTGTGATGGTGCCGCCCTGCGGGGTATGCTCCATACAGTTTTTCAGAATGTTGCCGAGCGCCTCCGTACTCCAGCGCAAATCTCCGGCAAAGCTCTCCTCTCCGGAATCCAGATGCACCTGAAGGGTCTGCTCCCTCAATTCCATCGGAATGGCGAACGGCTCTGCCGCTTTTTGAAGCAATGACCCCACCGCCACCTGTTCCCTGACAAACAGCGCCGTGCCCGCATCAATTTTTGATATCTTTAACAATGTTTCCACCAGCCAGCGCATTCTCTCGAGCTGCTTTTTCTGCTCCCGCACAAGCTGTACCCGCCGCTCATAAGAAATATCCTCATCGGCAAGCAGCGAGGTCTCCAGATTCATTGCCGTAAGGGGTGTGCGCAGCTGATGAAAAATGTCTTCAATCGCGTTGCCAAGGCGCAGCTTTTCTTCCTGCAACATGGCTGCCTGTTCCTTTAGCTGCAGGGTCATCTTCTGAAGCTCACTGTTCAAAATGGAGAGCTCTCCCTCACTGTTTTCGTCAATCCGCACTTCCGCCTGTCCATGCAGAATGCGGTCAATATCCCCGGCAAGTGCTGCAATCGCGCGGTAACGTTTCCACACAAAATACAGATGTACCCCTGCACAGACAAGACCGCATCCCAGAACCGCCACAGCAGTTTTCCTGTCAGCGAAATATCCGATTACCGTCAAAACAATAATGAGCGCAAGGTCGACATACAGCTCACGCATAAATTCACGATTTCTGAATACCATCATATCAGTCCACCCGATATCCTAACCCGCGGACCGTCCGGATGATCACCGGATTTTGCGGATCGTCCTCAATTTTTTCACGCAGTCGCTTGATATATACGGTCAGCGTATTGTCATTGACAAAATCCCCCGCAATATCCCAGATATCCTCCAGCAGCCTGGCACGCGAAAGCAGCCGTCCGCGGTTATTGAGCAGCACCAGAAGCAGACGGTATTCCAATGCGGAAAGAGTAACCTCCGCTCCCGCCTTTGTCACACTTCCCTTATCCGTGTCCACCAGCACATTTCCGAGTGCAACGACACTGTCCGAGCCCGTATAGTGCCTTAATACATTGCGAATCCGCGACAACAGCTCCCTTGGTCGAAACGGCTTTGCAATATAATCATCAGCACCCATGTCAAGCCCCTTCACCACACTGCTTTCTTCTCCCGACGCCGTCAGAAAAATCACCGGAAGCTTCTTCTCCTTCGCCGCTTTACACACGCCAAAGCCATCTCCGTCCGTCAGGGATATATCCACCAGCAACATATCAAACCGCTCTGCTGCCAGTGCTTTTTTTGCCTGCTCCTGCCCGGACACGGACAAAATATCAAACCCCTCCGCTATCAGATATTCCTTCAGCGCATTCACGATTGCCGCATCATCATCGACCAGCAAGATTCTTGCCATACTCCCAATCTCCCTGTTTTCTATCTATTCCTTTTTCACTATTCCTTTGTCACTATCTCTTGCTTCCATTTGTTACGAACTCTTTCGTCACCCGGTCCCCTATGCTCTGTATCGCCTGGAATCGCGCTATTCCGCCTCTTTGCTTTCCTCATGTTCGAAAAATAACGGCAGACCGTTAAAGAGAGTCGTAAAAATCGTGTTGGTATCATGCCCGCAGGACTTCACCATATGATAGCTGTAATTTACACCATCCTGAAAAATATAGTTTCCGGTCATCATTTCATTTACCATCGGAGTTACATTCGCATATGCAATGTCCCCCGCTGCGCCACAGCCGTAGTAAATAAAGAAATCCTCCGCGCCGTAGCCCTGACGTTCTACCGCCTCCTCCAGATCCTTCACCGTATCCTTGGTGCGGGACTTTCCGCCTGCCTGACAGATACACCAGCTGTCCCCGCTCACAGGCATATAAAATGCCACCTCATCGAGACAGTTTTCAAAGGTCCACCAGGTTGTAGCGGCACCCAGCGAAAAACCTCCGAACGCCCTGTGCATTCTGGATGCCTTCGCGTTTTCCCCATCATAGTAGGTATGATACCGATTCTCAATCACCGGAATCAGATCCTTTGTAAGCTCTTCATGAAAAAACTTAATACTCTTCATGACATCCGGGCAGTATTTATTCTGGTAAGTCGGCGTGCATACAATACACGGCTTCATTTTGCCGTTCGCAATCATGTTATCCAGAAGCTTTTTTAAATCACGCTCTGAATTTTCATCTCCGAAATACCACTTTTCATTATCATTTCCACCATGAAGCAGATACAAAATATCATACTTTGTCTCGGTATCCTCCGCATCATAACCGTAAGGCAGGTATACATATGCCACCTTCTCATACTCTCCGCCGTCCCGGCTGTAATCCTTCGCAGTATAAATAACCTTTTCCAGAGTCCCCTTCTGCGCTACCAATCCAAAATTGGCATATGCAAGCTTGTTCACATCGCCGCTCTTCACATATTTTGATGTCATCTCTTCCTCCTTGACTTCCGGCTCACCGGTCGGTACGGTTGTCGGTTCAGTGGTCAGCCCGACGGTTGGGGCAGATGTTTCCGTCGGTGCCGCAGAAGGCGATTCCGTCGATGCCGGCGTCGGTATTGAAGACGGCGCTTGTGTCAGTGCTGCCGCCTCTGTCACTCCAATTGCTGTCGGCTCCGCAGCCGGCTCACTTTCCTGTCCGCAGGCGCTCACACACAATGCGGCGCACAATATCATTCCTAACCTTCTCTTCATTGTTTGATATCTCCCACTCTATATTTTCCGCTATACCATTCGCAATGAGTTAATCAAAGGTGAATCTGTCAAATTCCGCAATCGCGCCTTCCTGCCCGGACACAAATTCAAAGTACACCGCATGTTTTCCGATGACTCCCGCATTGACAGGTGCGGTAAACTCCCCCGCGCCCGGTGTGCAATCCATCGCAGCAATTTGTTTTCCGTCATAGGCATCCACACGCACATTGACTCTTACATCCGCCTTTGCATTCATGCAAACTGTCACTGTCTTCGGCGAATTTGCGCCAAACTGCAAATACCGGAAACCTACCGTAGTACCGTTCGTGATGTCCACAACCGGAGCAGATATGTTATCATCCCTCTCGTAGACCGGAGCTACATATGTGCGCATACTGCTCCCGTAGATATGGCACGCATATCCCGCAGAAATCCACTGATGCGCATCCAGACCATTCACATGAGCTCCCTGCGAAGTCATCTCCACCGGTCTCGATGCCACCGGCTCACCATCTGCATATTCGATTGCCCCGATATAAATTTTTCCGTCCCTGCCGCAAGCTACATCAATCGGTTCTAACATCGCCTGTCTTGAATATTCATTTACTCCTGTCTGGCGATGATAGAATACATACCATTTTCCGTTAATCTCCAT
>CAMALD010000201.1 GCA_945836355.1 uncultured Lachnospiraceae bacterium
GGAATTGGCAGAATTGCCGGCAGTCTCCGAGCCGGAGAGACTGGCCATGGCAATCCGGCTGCTTGCGGGCGAGGAGGCAGTGTATGCGGAGCTTTTGAATGCAATGCTTCCGGAGGTGGTGGAGGCTGCCAAAACGTATTGCGGCCGCGGAGTGCTTCTGGAGGATTTGATTCAGGAAGGAAATATCGGTCTGATGCAGGTGCTGCGGGAGCTTACAGGCAAGGGCAGGCAGGAGGAGCCGTTAGAATACATCCGCGAATATGTCAAGTTCAGTATCGCGAAGTATATCGACGGGGAGACAGAGACCGAGGATGCACAGGAGCGGGTAATCGCCAAGCTCGGTCTGCTGCACGAGGCTTCCAAATATATGGCACAGGAAAACGGCGTGCTTCCGAGCAAAGCGGAGCTTGCGGAATACACGAGGATTCCGCAGGAGGAAATTGAGGAGCTGATCCGGCTCGCGAAGGATATCAATTTTCTGGGTGAGGATATTGTAAAATAACTTGAGTTTCTGCATTTTTTTCACCAAATTGCTTTTGCTGCAAGATGGGGATTGTTCAGTGCAAGCCTGCAGTGAACAATCCCCGGCTCACAGCAGTGGAGAATGCTGGTACGAAATGCGGAAACTCAGGTAAAATAAAACAGGAGGAGAAAATATGGCAGGGTTCAGGGCAGCGGCTGTTTTTTCGGATAATATGGTATTACAGCGCGATAAGAATGTAAAGATTTTTGGTGAGGGACCGGAGGGCGAAACGGTCACGGTCGTGTTTTGCAGTCAAGTCGTGCACGCAAGGGTGAAAAACGGGCGCTGGGAAGCGGTGCTGGCTCCTTTGAAAGCCTGTGAAAATGAGGTCATGACGGTAAGCTGCGGCGGCGTGCAGCAAAGCTTTGTCAATGTTGCCGTGGGTGAGGTGTGGCTGGCCGGCGGGCAGTCCAACATGGAGTTTGAGCTTCAAAACTGCAAGGGCGGAAAAGAGGTGCTTAAGCAGGAGAAAAATACGGGTGTGAGGTTTTACTATACCCAGAAAAACGCTTATAAGGACGCGCATTTTTATGAAGCGGAGCGAAATTCCCGATGGAGCGAATTTGACTGTGAAAGTGCAAAATGCTGGTCAGCAGTCGGTTATTTCTTTGCTAGAAGGCTTGCCGGGGAGCTTGGTGTGACGGTAGGGATAATCGGCTGTAACTGGGGAGGCACCTCCGCAAGTGCATGGATGGACAGGGATACGCTTTCCAGAGACCGTGAGCTGAACAGCTACATAGAAGATTATGAGGCGGCAATCGCCGGCAAATCAGAAGAACAGCAGATTAAGGAATACCGTGAGTATGAGGAGTACGATGCTAAGTGGCAGAAGAGGGCAGCGGTGGAATATGCGAAAAATCCGTCCCTGCCGTGGGATGAGGTTCAGAAGCTGTGCGGTGTCAATAAGTGGCCGGGGCCAATGTGCTGCATCAATCCGTTCCGACCTGCGGGACTGTATGAATGCATGCTTCAGCGGGTGATGCCGTACACCCTGCGCGGATTTATTTACTATCAGGGCGAAAGTGATGATCACAAGCCGGGAATGTACGACCGTCTGTTGTCGGAGATGATTGCGAAATGGCGCAGTGACTGGGAGGATGACACATTGCCGTTTCTGATGGTACAGCTGCCGATGCGCAGATATGAAGCGGATCCGGATTATAAGCACTGGTGTCTGATTCGCGAAGCACAGATGAAGGTGTTTCGAACAGTGAAAAATACCGGTATTGCTGTCATTCTGGATTGCGGAGAGTTCAATGAGATTCACCCGAAGGATAAGAAGCCGGTCGGTGAACGTCTGGCACTGCAGGCAATGTGGCAGGTTTATCATAAAAAGGAAGAGAAAGAGGCTTTCGGACCAGTGTTTGAGTCGGCAGTGGCTGCAGGAAATGCTCTGGAACTTCACTTTGCATATGCAGAGGACGGATTCGAGGTGCGTGGAGACGGAAGCGGTTTTGAGGTGGCAGGAGAGGACGGCATTTATTATCCGGCAGCGGTGATGGCAGGGGAAAGCAGGAATTGTTTGCGCGTTAGCGCTGAAAAGGTGCCGCAGCCGAAATATGCCAGATATTGCTGGACCAATTACGGACCGGTCTGCTATTTCGGGAAGAACGGTCTGCCTCTTGCACCGTTTCGCACCGGTAAAGATGAGAAGCAGAGCAGAAGCACAGGTGAAAAAGTGGAAATCAGACAGATAATGGAGTTGTAATCAATTCTTTGAAACATTGTGAGCAGGCGCCGGATGCAATAAATTGTATTTGACGCCTGCAATTTTTAGGCTTTGCTATGCAAAATGCCATCTGTGCAAATAGTGTGAAATGCTTGGAAAATGTCAAGTAAAATGAAAAAAAACTTGACATCTTATGTCGAAAATACTATAATATCAGTATGCTGAGCTGTGTGAGAGAAAGCAGCAGTTCAGTTAAAGGGGTGAGAGTTATCAGCTATCAGGATCAGGTCGAGCAGGCGGTTTTTCATGAAAAGCCGGGCAGGCTGCTGGTTGCCGCTTCACTGTATCGGGGGGACTTGACCGAGGTTCCTGAGTTTACCTATTACAAGGCATTGGAGCGAATGGTATCCAGACGAAAGCTTTTACGTTTGTCGCGCGGAGTTTATATTCGGCCGGAGATGCAGTTAGGTGCGGCGGACATTACGAATGAGATCATTCGTTATTACACAGAGCAAACAGGAAAGGTCTTCTGGGGATTTCGGGGAGGCGAATATCTGTTAGCCCAATATGGGCTTGCGGGAACGACGGATAACAAGGAAGCGAAGGTAATTATCCATACGTCGCGGATTGCCGGACAGAAGCGCAATGTTCAGAATATAATGCTGATGCGCCTGCCGATGGCTCCGAGCGCATTGCAGATAGCACATCTGGAGTTTTTGGAATTGCTTTCAGACTATGAGAATTATTCGAATCGAGATGATTTTGCCCCGGGCGCATTTGCAAAATATCTATCCTGCTTCGCTGAGGAGTATGATGACAGAGTGATGGCGGACATATTAAAACAATGCCATTATCCGAAACGTATCATCGCCTTCGCGGACGAACTGCTGCAGAGCCGCGGATGCAGGACAAGCCTTGCCGGGTATTTGGCA
This sequence comes from uncultured Lachnospiraceae bacterium, assembly GCA_945836355.1. Lineage (GTDB taxonomy): Bacteria > Bacillota > Clostridia > Lachnospirales > Lachnospiraceae > RGIG4057. The sequence continues at coordinate 3,125 of CAMALD010000201.1, forward strand.
GGCACCTCCAGGTACCGTATTCCGTCATGGGATGCCGCAGCACAATAGGGAACGATTTGTAGTATAAATCATGTAAAATAACGCAAGAGGAGAGATGACTTCATGAATAAATATCAGGTTATGTTTGGGTGCTCCATCACCCTTATAATCTGTGGTGTCCTTATCGGTATGCTTGGGTTTCTGAGGGAAAATATGCTGATTTATTTTGGAATCGCAGCTTTGGCTTTTGGACTGATTATGCTTGGAAACTGGATTTCAAAAGCATACACCTATATTTGCATGGACTGTTATCTTCGGATTGATGTCGGTGTGAAGGACGCACTGTTTGCACTTCCGGCAGGCGGTGTGTGCCGCAGAATCTACTGTCCGAAATGCCGCAGGAGAACCGCATGTAAGGCGCGCCGCATTTCACTTCGTGTGCATATGTATTGATGATTTCCTGCGATTGTTTATCGCACGGAAAGCGAAAACTGAATAAGCCTTCTTTCTTGAGCCTGTCGTCACATCCAACCCTGATGCGGGCTCTTTTTGCGTGTAATATGGCAGGACGGCATGGGCGGACCGTTAGGAACATGCAGCTAAAGAATGCGCTAAAATATGCAAAAATTCAAGAATTGACATTCGGCAGGGAAAAGGGTAAAG
>CAMALD010000202.1 GCA_945836355.1 uncultured Lachnospiraceae bacterium
AAAAAAACAGAATTACGTTTAATGAAGTCACGAAGAATGTGGTTAAAAATTCGATAAAGGAAGTACGTTCCATCGATATGAATCTGGTTGACGCACAGCAGGCAAGACGTATGCTGGACCGCATGGTGGGCTACGAAATCAGCCCGATTCTGTGGGCAAAGATCAAAAGAGGCTTAAGTGCGGGACGAGTGCAGTCGGTTACGCTGCGTATCATTGCCGAGCGGGAAAAGGAGATTGAGAACTACGTTCCGCAGGAATACTGGACGCTGGATGCCGTCTTTGATGTCTTTGGGGAGAAGAAGCCTTTTGCCGCAAAGTTTTACGGGACTGCGGATAAGAAGATGAATGTCTCTTCCGAACAGGAAATGAAGGCGATTCAGGAAAAATTAAAAAAAGCGGAGTTTACGGTTTCGGAGGTAAAGCAGGGGGAGCGGAGGAAAAAAGCGCCACTGCCATTTACTACCAGTACTCTGCAGCAGGAGGCGGCGCGGCTGTTGAATTTTACCACGCAGAAAACGATGCGCACGGCACAACAGCTTTATGAGGGCATCGATGTAAAGGGACACGGAACGGTCGGACTGATTTCCTATCTGCGTACCGATTCGGTGCGTGTATCCGAGGAGGCGGATGCATCCGTGAAGGAGTATATCCGTAAAAACTATGGCGAGGAGCTTGTGACAAGCCAGAATGTCAACAAGGCAACCGGAAAGAAAATTCAGGATGCGCATGAGGCAATCCGTCCGACCTATATGGAGCTAACCCCTGTGATGGTGAAGGAATCCCTGACACGCGACCAGTTTCGCCTGTACCAGCTTATCTGGAAACGTTTTGTGGCGAGCCGGATGGTACAGGCAGTATATGAAACCACCTCCGTCAAAATTGACGCGGCAGGGTATCGCTTTACCGCTGCATCGTCAAAGCTGAAAAAGGAAGGTTTTCTCGCAGTGTACGAGATGGAGGAGGATGAGGAAGAGACAAACAGCGGTATCGGGGCAATCAACACCGATTCCCTGCTGAAATTAAGGGAGCTAAAGCCGGCTCAGCATTTCACCCAGCCGCCGGCGCATTATACAGAGGGCAGTCTGGTTAAGACGATGGAGGAGCTCGGCATTGGAAGACCGAGCACATATGCATCCACGATTACCACGATTCTGGCACGCCGTTATGTGGTGAAGGAAAATAAAAACCTTTATATCACAGAACTGGGAGAGGCTGTCAATGAGATGATGAAGCAGGCGTTCCCAAGCATAGTGGATGTGAACTTTACGGTGAATCTTGAGGCGTTGCTGGACGGCGTGGAGGAAGGCACGGTAAACTGGAAAACGGTAGTGAGCAACTTCTACCCGGATCTGGAGGAGGCTGTAAAGCAGGCGAAGGAACAGCTCTCTGAGGTAAAGATTGCCGATGAGGTCAGCGATGTCGTGTGTGAGTTGTGCGGCAGGCAGATGGTAATCAAGTACGGACCGCACGGAAAATTTCTGGCTTGTCCGGGATTCCCGGAGTGTCGCAACACCAAGACCTACCTTGAGAAGATTGGTATTGCCTGCCCAAAATGCGGAAAGGATATTGTGCTTCGCAAAACCAAGAAAGGCAGACGCTATTACGGCTGCGAGGCAAATCCGGAGTGCGATTACATGAGCTGGCAGAAGCCCACCGATGTCAAATGCCCGAAGTGCGGCAGCCTGTTGGTGGAAAAGGGAAATAAGCTGGTATGCCCGGAGGAAGGCTGCGGACATCAGCAGAATAAAACGAAATAATTGATTTGCTGCAATCCTCCGGTTTTTTCGGAGGATTGTGTTGTCTTAATCTGTGTTTTGCGTAAAAAATCAGATAATATTGAGAAAAAGCATATAAAAAATAAAAAATTACTTGTTTTCGGAGAATATATGTGCTAATATAGTGATATCAATTTGAGTATGGGGGTTCGAAAATGAGTGTACAACTGTTGGATAAAACAAGAAAGATAAATAAGCTCTTACATAATAACAACTCCCATAAGGTGGTGTTTAATGATATCTGCCTTGTGCTGGGGGATATTCTTGAATCGAATATTCTGGTCATCAGTAAAAAGGGAAAAGTGCTCGGAGTGAAAAACCGTACCGATATTCCGCCAATCAGCGAGTTGATCAAGGATTCGGTGGGCGGCTATATAGACAGTATGCTCAATGAGCGTCTGCTGAATATTCTGTCGACCAAGGAGAACGTTAACCTTGCCACACTAGGCTTTGATATTGAAAATGTCAACGATTATGAGGCTATCATTACACCGATTGATATTGCGGGTGAGCGGCTAGGCACCTTGTTTATCTATAAGTGCGGGAGTCAGTATTCCATTGATGACATCATCTTGAGCGAATACGGCACAACCGTGGTGGGGCTGGAGATGATGCGCTCGGTCAACGAGGAGAATGCCGAGGAGAACCGAAAGGTACAGATTGTGCGTTCGGCAATCAGCACCCTCTCATTTTCGGAGCTGGAGGCAATCACCCATATCTTTGAAGAGCTTGACGGCAACGAGGGTATTCTGGTTGCCAGCAAGATTGCGGACCGTGTGGGGATTACACGATCGGTTATTGTCAATGCACTTCGCAAGTTTGAAAGCGCGGGCGTTATTGAGTCGAGGTCTTCCGGTATGAAGGGCACCTATATCAAGGTCATGAATGACGTGGTGTTTGATGAATTAAAAAAGTTAAAATAATTAAGGAGATGTTTTCAAAGGGATTTGACGGCACGGCAGTGTGCATTCAGATCCCTTTTTGTCGCTTGTGGAGCGCAGGAGTTTCGCGGATGAAACTACATAAACAGTATATGGTAATTTTTGTGAAAAAAGCAAATATATCTTGTGTTTTTGACGAGAGTTAACTATAATAGTAATGAAACTTTTTGTTCGAAAGGATGAAAAACATGATAGGCTCGAATGTATACAACTACATTAATGTGTTGAACAAAGCAGCAAATGCCAGCTATCTGAGGAATGAGCTGATTGCAAATAATATTGCAAATGTGGATACGCCGAATTTTAAGCGAAGCGATATCAATTTTGAACAATATCTGAAAACAGAGCTGCAATCCCGCGGCAGCAACATGGATCAGGCTGTTGCCGGAGTCAATCTGGACAAGTTAAAACCGACGGTCTATGTGGATCAGAAGGAATTAAGCTTTAGGCTTGACGGAAATAATGTGGATGTGGATGTGGAGGAAGCAAATCTTGCAGAAAACCAGATTCGCTATTATACCCTGCTTGATTCCATGTCGCAGGAGTTTTCAAGAATCAAGATGGTACTGAACAGGAACTGATTACATAGAGCGTAATATCCGGTTAAGGAGGACGAAGTATGGCAAGTATTGATGCTTTAAATGTAAGCGCGAGCGGTATGAGTGCACAGCGTCTGAGAATGGACATCATTGCGCAGAATATTGCAAATGTGAATACAACCAGGGACGAAAACGGTGAAGTATACCGCAGAAAGACAGTGCTTTTTGAGTCAAAGTCGCAGGACAGCTTTTCGACAATGCTTGCGCAGAGTCAGATGAACAATGCGTCCAATCTGGTGGGAAACGGTGTCAAGGTTTCTTCGATTGTGGAGGACCATGTAACTCCGATGAAGACTGTGTATGACCCGGGTAATCCGGATGCGGACGAGGACGGCTATGTGACACTGCCGAACGTGAATACCGTTACCGAGATGACGAACTTAATCGATGCCTCCCGTTCCTACGAGGCAAATATTACCCCCTTTAATGCGACG
>CAMALD010000203.1 GCA_945836355.1 uncultured Lachnospiraceae bacterium
GAAACAGTCCTCGGATCGTCTTTCGGCGTTTGCTTCGCCCAATTTTCCGCCGCTTGCAGAGGTGGGAATCGAAATCCGGTATCAGGCATCAGCGATGAATTCCTTGCCGCCCGGGGAAGGAAAAGCGTTTAGCGTACAGTTGTTTCAGAATCTGCCGATTGGTGTGATTAAGGTATTCCCGGGCATCCAGTTTGAAATCTTTGAATCCATTATGACCGAGGCATTAAAAGGTGTTGTGCTGGAAACCTTCGGAACCGGAAATATTCCGAGCTCACAGGGCTCTTTGCTGAAGATTATTGAAAAAGCCCATAAGAACGGAACCGTGATTATTGTATGTTCCCAGTGCATACAGGGAACAGTGTCGCTCGGAACCTACGCGACAAGTAAGGCGCTGCATGATATCGGCGCGGTTAATGGAAAAAATATGACAACAGAATGTGCGCTGACGAAGCTTTACTATCTCTTCAGCAAGGGCTACCCGGCGGATGAGATAAAGAAAATGATGGTGCGGAATCTGTGCGGAGAGTTGTCGGAGTAAGGTCGGGAAGTGATTATGAAATTGAGTCTTACAAGAAAGCGTGAGCAGGAGGTCGGATATGAATTTAACGGGCATCACAAAGTATTTGGATAGTCTGACGGAACGCGGAATACCGTCGGTGGATTGTATCATCTGTAAGGATCACAGACAGGTATACCGTCATATGAGCGGAACGGTGGACGAGTCGGGGAAGAAAAGAATTACAGGAAATGAGCTGTATCTGATGTTCTCCATGACGAAGGTACAGACCATGACGGCACTCATGCAGCTGGCAGAGCAGGGCAAGCTCTCCCTGGAGGATCCGGTATCGAAATATCTTCCGGCTTATGGCAAGCTGACAGTGGAGGAGGAAAATCAGGTAAAGGATGTGACAGTCCCGATGAAGCTTAAGCATCTGGTATCGATGCAGTCCGGGCTGGACTATAATCTGGAACGTGCCGGAATTAAGAGGGTTCTGTCAGAGCGCGGTCAGAAGGCAACCACTAGGGAGCTGGTAGATTCTTTTGTAGAGACACCGTTGAAATTTATGCCGGGGGAGCATTTTCTCTACAGTCTCAGTCATGATGTTGCGGCTGCCATTGTGGAGGTGGTTTCCGGCATGAGGTTTAGTGATTATCTAAAGGAGAATATCTGGATTCCGTTACATATGGAGCATACATTTTTTGCAAAGCCGGTGAATCATCTTAAAAATCTTGCCACGCAATTTGTGATGGACGAGCAGGGCAGGGTAAAGCCGATGGAACCAATCTGCGATTATCAGTTGTCGGAGAACTATGAAAGCGGCGGAGCTGGTCTGATTAGCTGCACGGAGGATTATGCGGTATTTGCGGATACCCTGGCATGCGGCGGAATCAGCAGCGAGGGAATACGCATCTTAAAACCGGAGACTATCGAACGGATGAAACAGAATCTCTTAAGCGAGACGGCCATGGAAGATATTGACCGGACCATGGGCAGAAAGGGGTACGGATATGGCTGCGGAGTACAGATATTGCTGCAGCCGGAGCTGATTGGCTCCAAAGCGCCTGTGGGGGTCTTTGGCTGGGACGGCGCAGCAGGAAGCTGCATTATCATGGATACGAAGTCAATGTATTCTTTGGTGTACATTCAGCATGTCCGAAACTGCGGAATCGCATATTCTGAATTTCATCCAAGGCTGCGGGAGCTTTTGTTTGATGAGCAAGAATAGAGAAAAATTGTTTATTTCTTGTATTCTTTTTGTGCAGAATAGTAAAAAAGAAAAAAGTTCGTAAAATTTGTATTGACAGATGGAAAAATAGGATTTACAATACAGCACAAGAAGCAAGGGCGCTTAGTTTTTACTAAGTGCCTTTTCTATTTGCCAGTACGGTATACACGTATACAAAAAGCAAAGGCGCCGGATATCATTTGACTATTTTTCATAAGCTGAGAGGAGGCAACATAATGGACGTACAAAAATTATTATGCAAGACACTTCGGGAGAAGCCGGAAACCAAAAGAGCAAGCCGCAAGATGGGGGCAATCGATTTCAGCAAACTGATTCGTATGGGATTAAATGAGAATGCCTTTGGAGTATCCCCGAAAGCGATAGAAGCAATGAATGCCATTGCGCCGGAGGGAAATTTTTATCAGGATTGGTCACAGGCAGATTTAAAGGGAGCAATCGGAGAGCACTACGGTGTGACGCCTGAGTTTATCGTAACAGGCTGTGGCTCCAGTGCATTGACCGATGCACTCGGCACAGCATTTTTAGAGCCGGGAGATGAAATGATTTTAGAGATGCCGACATTTCCGGCGATAATAGATACCGCACAGATGAATGGGGCAACCCCGGTTGTTGTGGATATGGGCGAGGATCTTACCTATGACATGGATAAACTGTTAGCTGCCATTACCGAAAAGACAAAGATGGTTTATATCTGCAATCCGAATAATCCGACCGGAACCTATGTGCCGAAGGATAAATTGATGGAATTTGCCAGAAAATGTCCGGATCACGTGATTCAGGTTTATGATGAAGCTTACATTGAATTTGCGGAAGCTGAGGATTGTCTGGAAATGGTGGACGCGATGAAAGAAATGCCGGAAAAGCCAATTGTTCTGCTTAAGACATTTTCCAAGTTTTACGGAATGGCAGGCATACGATGCGGATACATACTTGCACAGCCGGAAATCGTCGAGTGGTTAAGTAAATGCGGCACACAGTTTGCCATATCCAAGGTTTCCCAGGCAGGTGCTGCAGCAGCGATGAGAGACAAAGAGCACTGTGAATTTGTCAAGAAGGAAGTTGCCAGATGCAGAAAATATCTTGCAACGGAGATGCAGAAGCTGGGATGCAAATTATATCCGTCCCAGACCAACTTTATTTTCTTTCAACCGGGTGAGGGAATCGACCCGACGCTGGTTTTCGGCAAAATGATGGAGAGAGGCATCATGATCAGTGCACAGGCAGGAGCCAACAGGGTTTCTATCGGAAAAATGGAGCATTGTGAGCTTTATATTAAATACTTAGCAGAGATTCTGGACGAATTGCGAAAATAAGGAGATGCCATGAGTGAGATAGAGATACAGGAACAAACGAAAGCTTCACAACCTGCTGTGATGTTTGACAAAAAGAAATTATTAAAGCTGATTATTCCGGTTGTAATCGAACAGTGCTTATCGGTCACTGTGGGTATGGCGGATTCAATCATGGTGTCAAAGGCCGGTGAGGAAGCAATTTCAGGGATTGGTCTTGTAAACCAGATCAATGTGTTGCTGGTAATGCTTTTTGCGGCACTGGCTTCCGGAGGCTCCGTCGTTGTAGCGCAGTTTTTAGGAAACGGCGATAAGAAAAATGCCTGTGTCGGAGCAGAACAACAGCTGCTTGCCTGCCTTGTGTCATCAACCGTTATGATGGTATTTGCCCTGGTTTGTAATCGATGGATTCTTCAGTTTGTTTTTGGCTCTGTGTCGGAAGGGGTTATGCATAATGCGGTAACCTATTTCGGAATCATTGCAATATCATTTCCGTTTCTGGCAACCTACAATGCAGGGGCTGCGCTTTTCCGAGTGATGAATAATGCGCATATCTCCATGATTTTATCTCTGATTATGAATGCCATCAATATTGTGCTGAATTACATTTTTATTTTTCAGTTTGGAATGGGAGTTGCCGGAGTTGCTTATGCAACCCTGATTTCAAGAATTGTGGTAGCGCTGGTGTTGCTGATGAA
>CAMALD010000204.1 GCA_945836355.1 uncultured Lachnospiraceae bacterium
GGAGTCGCGATCCAGCTTAGCCTGCGGACGGTTATCCTCTTCAAAGTAGGTGATGAACTGATCCGGTGCACTCGGAAGCTTCAGCTCCTGCGGAAGTCCCTTGAACTCTTTCCACGCCTTCAAAATCTGCTCCTTGGTCGGTTTCTTTTCAAATTTTACAAATACAGCAGCGGTATGCCCATCCGATACCGGTACACGCAGACACTGACAGGTGATGACCGGAAGTGCTGCCTTAACAATTCTGCCGTTTTCAACGTGACCCATGATGCGCAACGGCTCCTGCTCACTCTTCTCTTCCTCGCCGCCGATGTAAGGAATGACGTTGTCAACCATCTCCGGCCAGTCCTTAAAAGTCTTACCGGCACCGGAAATTGCCTGGTAGGTGGTGGCTACCACTTCCTTTGGTCCAAACTCCTTCAAGGCCATTAACATCGGCGTATAGCTCTGTATTGAGCAGTTCGGCTTAACTACAATGAATCCGCGGGTGGTGCCAAGACGCTTCTTCTGCGTCTCAAGCAATGCCAGATGCTCCGGGTTCAGCTCCGGTACCACCATCGGTACATCCTCCGTCCAGCGGTGCGCGCTGTTATTGGAAACAACAGGGGTCTCGGTCTTCGCATAGGCTTCCTCGATTGCCTTGATTTCATCCTTGGTCATATCGACTGCACTGAATACGAAATCTACGGTAGAAGCAACCTCTTCTACGTCAGATACATTCTTTACCACCAGCTTCTTTACTGCTTCCGGCATCGGAGTAGTCATCTTCCAACGATCCCCCACAGCCTCCTCGTATGTTTTTCCGGCGCTTCTTGCACTTGCAGCCACCGTAACGACCTCAAACCACGGGTGATTCTCCAAAAGAGAAATAAATCTCTGACCTACCATACCGGTAGCACCTAAAATGCCGACTCTTAACTTACTCATTGAAAAAATCCTCTCCTTCTGCCGCATTTCTTACCTTGCTGCGGCGCATTCTTTCCTGATACTCATAATGCTGTTGTGTTTTTGTATCACGGACATTTGTCTTTTTGTATGATTCATTATACTTGATTTCCGCAAAAAATCAACTGTTTTTGCGCTTTTCCATTAATTTTGTGCAGATTGCCAAAGATTGCGAAAATTCAATGCCCAAATTCATTCTTTTTACCAAACCGTTTTTTCCAGCAACCTGGAAACCAGCCGCTCCAGCTCCTCTCTTGTGCTGACTCCGCCAGCCGCCTGCCGAAGCTGTGCCGAATGCGGATATCCCGCCGTATACCACGCTATGTGCTTGCGCATTTCTCGTATTGCGGTAAATTCTCCCTTGTACTCCGCCTCAAGCTGTGCGTGGCGTAAAATCATAGCTGCCACCTCCTCTGCCGGCGGCTTGGGCATAAGCTCCCCGGTCTCCAGATAATGCTTTGTCTGTGCAAACAGCCACGGATTTCCCTGTACGCCCCTCGCAATCATCACCGCATCGCAGCCGGTCTCCTTAAGCATTCGCAGGGCATCCTGCGGTGTCCTGATATCGCCGTTTCCTATCACCGGAATACTTACCGCTTCCTTCACCTCGCGAATGATATCCCAGTCCGCGCTGCCGGAATAATACTGCTCCCTGGTGCGCCCGTGTACCGCAACAGCAGCTGCGCCTCTATCCTCCGCAATTCGGGCAATCTCGACCGCATTGACGCTCTTATCATCAAAGCCCTTTCTTATCTTGACGGTAACCGGCTTGCTGATTGCTCCGGATATCGCACGCACAATCTCTCCGACACGCTTCGGGTCCTTCATCAGCGCTGACCCCTCGCCATTATTGACTACCTTCGGCACCGGGCATCCCATATTAATGTCCAGAATATCAAACGGGCGCTCCTCAATACGCTTTGCCATCTCTGCCATGATTTTCGCGTCTTCGCCGAAAAGCTGCAATGCTACCGGCCTCTCCTCTTCCCGTGTTTCCAGAAGCGCATCCGTATTCCTGTTGTTATAATATATTCCTTTTGCGCTGACCATCTCCGTATAAATCAGGTCAGCTCCCTGCTCCTTGCAAAGAAGGCGGAACGGCAAATCGGTGACTCCCGCCATCGGCCCTAACACAAGCGGCCCGCCGATTGGCACATTGCCTATGCAAAATCCATAATTCTTTTTATTTATCAAACTGCTGTATCTCCTAACTGCCGTATCCTTGTACATCCATCCTGCGCATTTCTGCCCGGTGCTAATTCTCCCTGCTCTGCCCGATTTGCTCCAGCTCCTGCATCCAAAGCTTCACGCAGGCATCGCTCGGCATCCGCCAGTCGCCGCGCGGAGAAAGCGCCACAGAGCCCACCTTCGGCCCATCCGGCAGGCAGGAGCGCTTGAACTGCTGGGAAAAAAATCTGCGGTAAAATGTCTTGAGCCACTTCAGAATGGTTTCTTCGCTGTAATCCGCGTCAAATGCATAAACCGCCATGCGGTATATCTTCCCCGGTGCGAAACCGAAGCGCATCATGTAGTACAGGAAGAAATCGTGCAGCTCGTACGGTCCCACGATATCCTCCGTTCTCTGCGCAATTTCGCCCTCCTTCGGCGGTAAAAGCTCCGGGCTGACCGGAGTATCCAGCACATCCCTTAATACCGAAGCAAGCATCTCATCCTCTGTCTCGTCGGCAAAATAGCCAACCAGATAACGCACCAGGGTTTTCGGCACGGACGCATTGACACCGTACATGGACATATGGTCGCCGTTGTAGGTGGCCCAGCCCAGTGCCAGCTCGGACAAATCGCCGGTCCCGATGACCATACCGTTATGCTTATTTGCAATATCCATCAGAAGCTGTGTGCGTTCTCTTGCCTGCGCATTCTCATATGTGACATCGTGTTCCTCCTCCGGGTGTCCGATGTCACGCAGATGAATGCTTACTGCTTCCTTAATATCGATTTCCACAAGGGTGGCTCCAAGCTGCTTTGTCAATGCACAGGCATTGCGAAGCGTGCGGTCAGTCGTGCCGAAGCACGGCATTGTCACCGCAAGGATGCCCGATTTGTCCAGCCCGCATAATTCAAATGCCTTGCAGGTGACCAGAAGAGCCAGCGTCGAATCCAGACCGCCAGAGATGCCCAGTACCGCGTTCCTGCAGCCGGTATGCCGCAGGCGCTTTTTCAAGCCCATCGCCTGTATCCGGATAATTTCACTGCAGCGCTCGCCGCGTTTCTGCGGATCGGACGGCACAAACGGCGCCTTGTCAATCCTGCGGGTCAATTCCGTCCTGCAATCCTTCAGGGATGGCATGGAAAAGCCGACGCGCTCATAGCCGGACGGTTCTATAACAAAGGTCGATATCCGCCTGCGCTCACTGATAAGCTTCTGCAAATCAATTTCCGTGCAGAGCAGACCATTTTCAAACAGGGTGCTCTCGGCGAGCAGCGTACCATTTTCCGCAATCAGATTGTGCGCTGCAAACACCAGATCCGTTGTAGATTCTCCCTCACCGGCATCCGCATAGATATATGCCGTGGCTGTGCGCGCCGACTGCCCGCGCACCAGCTCACGGCGGTAATTTGCTTTCTCCGTCGTCTCGTCACTGGCCGAAAGATTTGCGATGACCATCGCCCCCGCCATTGCCAGATTGCCGCTTGGCGGCACAGGTGTCCATAAATCCTCACATATCTCAATGCCCAGCACAAAATCAGCAGACTCTTCACAGCAAAACAGCAGATTGGCGCCAAACAAAACCTGCTCGCCGCCTATGGTAATCCACTCGGCGG
>CAMALD010000205.1 GCA_945836355.1 uncultured Lachnospiraceae bacterium
AAAAAGCAAGCCGTTGTGGATAAAACTGCGGAAACTCAAGGAAAGTAACTACTTGACATGGTGCATATCATAGAGTATGATATGTGCATGGGCTGGTGACAGTCTAAATAAAATGAATACGGTGATTCTTCGGGGCAGGGGGCAGTTCCCGACCGGCGGTATAGTCCGCGAGCGCCATTGGGTGCTGATTCGGTGAGATTCCGGAACCGACAGTATAGTCTGGATGAGAGAAGATATTTTCGTGACAATGCAATAGGTGTCTGTTTTGGCATGTGTTTTGTTAGGAAGATTATTTTTGTTCCCCGAAGTCGTTCGGGGGATTTTTTTTACGCAGGAAATACAGACAGTTTCAAATTGTGCTGCATGCCAATCCATCAAACAGTGTTTCCGGGTGTGATTGATGAGGAATGATTACACCTGTGCTGCGAAATATGCGGATGACTTTGGTGAACACCGAAAAGAATCCTGTAAAAAAGGAGCGTGTCTTATGGACAAATTTAAGAAATTCTGCCAGGCACCGGGTGAGGTGCTCGGCAAGCTGTTTGATGCAGCAAAGGACAATGTAGGTTTTTTGGTGATTTGCATCCTGATTGTGGCGCTGATTTTAGCGGTAGCATTCGGCACTGAGTATTTTCTGGCAAAGCGGAATCAGACATCGCGTAAGAGTGAGAAGCTGAAGGTGCGCCGTATGACCCTGATTGCGTTGTTGTCGGCGATTGCTTTTGTTCTCAACATGTTTTCAATGCCGCTTGGCTTTTTGCCGTCTTTTTATAAGATTGACCTGAGTGAGCTTCCGGTACTCATTGGTGCTTTTGCGCTGGGGCCGGTAGCGGGCGTGACCATTGAGTTTATCAAGATTGTGCTGAACCTTCTGATTGGAGGAACCAGCACGGCATTTGTCGGTGAATTTGCGAATTTCCTGATCGGATGTGCTTTTGTAGTGCCGGCATCCATGCTGTATTATGCAAAAAAGACAAAGAAAAATGCGATACTCGGAATTGTGCTGGGCACGGTTGTCTGCATCATTGCGGGCTGCCTTCTGAATGCATATGTCCTTTTGCCGGCATACAGCAAGGCATTTCATATGGAGATGGAAAAACTAATCGGCATGGGTACCGAAAAGAATCACCTGATTAAGAATATGTTCAGCTTTGTGGTCTTGGCGGTTGCGCCGTTCAATCTGATCAAATGCGGAGGCGTCGGTGTCATTACCATGCTGATTTATAAAAAAATCAGTTATCTCCTAAAGAATACAGATGAGCGTTAAGGAGTTGTAATTTTTATAAAATCTGTTATAATGGGACTGTCATAGCATTTAATGACAGTCCTTTTTTACTGTTTTTGCTATTTTTTTGGGGGAAATCCTTTGGGATTCCTGCAAGTGACAGGCAGGGCTTACAGGAGGTATCGGACTATTATGGAAGAAATTCGATTTAGTGTAAAAATGAAAGTGAATACCATGTATCGTTTTTTGATGTACCACGGGTATGTGGGTGTCTCCGGAATCATCAATCTTGTGATTAGCGGCGGGGCACTGGTGATGCTGATTGCCGGTGTGGGTGATACAACTGCATCGAAGGTTGCACTGGGCATTATTGCGGCGCTGTTTACCGTAATTAATCCGCTTTACTTATATTATAAGGCTGCAAAGCAGGTCAAGCTCACCCCGATGTTTGCAAAACCGCTGGAATACAGGATTGACGAGGAGGGACTGACGGTCTCTCAGGAGGAAGAAGCACTCACGGTGACATGGGATGAGCTGCGCAGGGTGGTAGAAACCTCGAAGGATTTTTATGTTTACCTTTCTCTCACACGAGCGTATATTTTTCCGAAGGAGGATGTGGGGGAAGCTCAGGCGGCACTGCGCGAGGCGGTGCGCACACATACAAAACCGCAGATATGCAAATGTAAATTGAAATAATCGATATACATTTCCGGCGAGGAGTTTTAGGATGATTGTTGAAAGCTATTCGGAAAAAGAAACCTTTGAACTTGGAAAAAAGATAGGAGAAAATGCTAAGGCTGGCATGGTTATCTGTCTGGACGGTGATCTTGGGACGGGAAAGACGGTATTTACCAAAGGAATTGCAGAGGGACTGGGAATCACGGAGCCGGTGGTAAGCCCGACCTTTACGATTGTTCAGATATACGAAGAGGGCAGAATGCCGCTTTATCATTTTGATGTTTACCGCATTGAGGACGTCGAGGAGATGGAGGAAATCGGATACCTGGATTATTTTTACGGGGATGGGATATGTCTGATTGAGTGGTCGCAGTTAATCAGGGATATACTGCCGGACAGGGTTGCAAAGGTTCGTATTGAAAAGAATCCGGAGAAGGGATTTGATTACCGGCGGATTACGCTGGAGGGCTTGACGGAGGAGTGGAGATTGGCATGAAGATACTTGCAATTGACAGTTCGGGACTGGTTGCTTCGGTAGCCTTGCTTGAAGATGATGTGCTGGTGGCGGAGTATACCGTGGATTATAAAAAAACACACTCGCAGACCTTACTCCCGATGATTGACGAGATTGTCAGGATGACGGAGCAGAAGCTTGAGGCAATTGACGCGATAGCAGTTTCGGAGGGACCGGGGTCGTTTACCGGATTGAGAATCGGTGCGGCGACGGCAAAAGGTCTGGGGCTTTCACTGCAAAAACCGTTAATCGGGGTGCCGACGGTGGATGCGCTGGCGTATAATTTATTCGGAACAAATCAGGTGATATGTCCGCTGATGGATGCGCGCAGAAATCAGGTTTATACAGGGCTGTATACGTTTTCGGGTGACAGATTCGAAATACTGACAGAGCAGATGGTGGCTTCCGTGGATGAGATAATTTCAAAAGTGAATGCATTGGGACGAGCCGTTGTCTTTTTGGGGGACGGAGTTCCGGTGTATCGCGAAAAATTGGAAAAAGATACGCAGGTGCCGTATTCCTTTGCACCTGCGCATGCGGCGAGACAACGCGCAGGCTCGGTGGGAGCTTTGGCTGAAACCTATTATCTGGCTGGCAGGCTACAGACCGCCGCGGAGCATGAGCCGGTATATCTGCGCTTATCGCAGGCGGAGAGGGAACGCGCGGAGCGTCTGGAAAAGGAAAAAGTATCGGTCACGGAATAGACCGTGGCAAAAGGTGGAAGGATGGAAGTAAACGTTTGGCATGTGCGTCAGATGCGTCCGGAGGATATCGGACAGGTGACTGCACTGGAAAATCAGATATTCAGTGAGCCGTGGAGCGCACAGAGTTTTTTGGATTCCCTGCAAAATAAAGAAAACTGTTATCTGGTTGCGGAGCAGGGGGATAAAGTGATAGCTTACTGTGGCTTTTGGAATGTGGCGAAAGAGGGACAGATATGCAATGTGGCTGTGCAGGAAAAGGCTAGGGGGCAGGGTGTCGCTTTTGACATGCTGAAGCAGCTGATAAAGTTAGGCGATGATATGGGGCTGGAGGCATATACCCTGGAGGTGCGTGTCAGCAATGAGCCGGCGATAAGGCTGTATCATCATTTGGGCTTTGAGGATGCAGGCATACGCAAAGGGTTCTATTCAAAACCGCAGGAGGATGCCCTGATTATGTGGAAATATAATAACAGGACAGAACGGATATGATTTGCCGGAGGAATACGCGCGGGGGACAGTCACCTGCAATTCCTGCAGGAAATGCAGCATTTTCCACTATGCTTTGACAAGGCTATGTGTTATGATAAAATC
>CAMALD010000206.1 GCA_945836355.1 uncultured Lachnospiraceae bacterium
CCTGTATGATATGAGGAATGAACGATTTATTGCGCAAACAGGAAACCGAAAGGATAAAAGGTATGAATCACTCTAAATATAAAATGCTGGTGCTGGACATCGACGGCACCCTGACCAATTCCAGAAAAGAAATCACTCCTGCCACCCGCGCTGCACTGCTGCAGCTTCAGAAGGATGGTGTTTACGTCGCTATTGCCTCCGGCAGACCTACTCCCGGTGTGCGCGCAACCGCGGCGGCTCTGGAGCTTGAACGTTTTTCCAATTATGTGCTCTCGTACAACGGTGCCTGCATCACGAACTGGGGCACCGGGGAAATCATTGCGCAGCAGACGCTGCCGGCACACCTGATTCCGGATATTTTTCAATCGGCGCTTACCGAGCATGCCGGAATTATTTCCTACGAGGGCGATGGTGTGATTGCCGGCACACCAATCGATGAATATATGGAATTGGAGGCACGCATCAACGGCATCCCGATCCGCTATATTGACAACTTTGCCGAATATATCACCTTTCCCGTCAACAAATGTCTGATGACCGGAAAACCGGAGCATATGGCCGAGGTGGAGAAAACTCTCGCCTGCAAATATGAAGGCATATTAAATGTTTACCGCTCCGAACCATTTTTTCTGGAAATGATGCCGTGCGGCGTTGACAAGGCAAATTCTCTTGAAAAGCTGTTACTGCATCTCGGACTCTCAAAGGATGAGATGGTCTGCTGCGGTGATGGCTACAACGATATTTCCATGATCCGCTATGCCGGACTCGGCGTTGCCATGAAGAATGCGCAGCCGGCTGTACAGGAAAGCGCAGACTATATTACCGCCTCGAATGACGAGGACGGAATCGTACAAGTGATAGAGCAATTCTTCTGATGACAAACGGAGGCAGCATGCTATACATTGTAACCGCACTCTACGAGGAGGCAGCTCCTTTCATCGGCTTTTATGCGTTAAAAAAGGATACCTCCTGCACTCATTTTGATATTTACTCCGGGGATACTGCCAGACTCTTAGTTACCAGACCCGGAGCCATCCGTGCCGCTGTGGCAGTATCCGCCTTTCTGACGATGTATACACCGTCCGGACAGGATTATTTTCTCTGTGTCGGCGTGTGCGCCTGTCCGGATGAAAAGATTCCTGCGGGCTCCATGTTTTACATCCGCAAAATAACCGACCATGCCACCGGGCGGACGATATACCCCGAACTGCTCTTTCGCGCACCCTGCGGTGAGGCGGAGCTTACCACTATGCCGCGGGTGCTGACAGACCTTACCATGCTGCCCGCGACGGATAATTCCCGGTACTCTTCCATGTTTTTTTCGCCGCAGCTTTACGATATGGAAGCCTACGGCATATACACTGCCGCATCCACATACTTTTATACCCACCGGATTTTCTTTTTTAAGATTGTGTCCGACCATATCACAGACCTGCCAAATCCCAATGCTCCTGCGCATAAATATGACCGGAGCACCGTTTCTGACACTGCTTTTGGCGCGGCTTCCGGCACTGCTTTCGATGCAGCTTCCGGCTCCGGGCTTCGCCCGTTGGTCACGGACTGCATTTCAAGAAATCTGCCGGCTCTGACTGACTGGCTTTCCACTGTCACCACCTGCTGCACCGAAGCCACTGCCACGCTTACCGTGAAAGAAGCCGCTCTGCTTGAAGCCGTCGCAGTCGTGCTCCGCCTGAGTGTCTCAAGCCGCGAAAGACTTAAGCATCTGATGGTTTATCTGCATCTTTCCGGCAGGGAGTATATTGCTCCCATGAAAGATTTGCTCACCATTCCGCTCAACGAGCCGTGCCGCTCAAAGAAAGAAGGCTTACAATATCTTGAACAGCTATTTAAACACTTCCTTTAATCCGCCGTTTTCACATATCTACGTTGAGGAGGAGGCAATGCAGTATCCGCTTGCCCGCGATATTCTGCGCTCTTTTTCCGGGCGCGGCATCCCTGCCATTCCGATTCAGCGCTATATGGATGTGTTTGGCCGGTCCCATCAGCGTTTTTCCTTCCAGAAGAATTCTCCGTCCGTCATTCTTGCCGTGAAGCACGGGAACTTTGTGTATCCGGGCGCCCCTGTCTGTCAGGACTTCGGCAATGCTCATTTCTACTACACCTCCTTTGCCCTGAATTGTCCGTTTGACTGTGAATACTGCTATCTGCAGGGCATGTATTCCTGCGCGCATATCGTGTTATTTGTAAATCTGGAGGATTATTTTGCGGAAATTCGCAGACTTCTCTCCGAGCATCCGGTATATCTTTGTATTTCATATGATACCGACCTGCTCGCTTTGGAAAAAATGACCGGCTTCCTGTCCGGCTATACTAAATTTGCAGCCAAACAGCCACAGCTTACGACAGAACTCCGCACAAAGTCGGCATCATATCTTTCCGCGGACAGCGCCCAAACGGCTAACCTGCTTTCCCCGGAAGTGCGCTCCCGCATCATTCACGCATACACACTTTCGCCTGACCTGGTTATCGCTAAATTTGAACATCACACTCCTGCTCTTTCGGCGCGTCTGAAGGCCATTCGCAGCGCTGCACTGGAAGGCTACCCCGTACGCCTTTGCTTTGACCCGCTGATTTATATACCGGATTTTGAGCAGGTTTACAGCGATTTTCTTGACACCGTGCGCACCGGGCTTGACGGTGTACCAATCAAGGATGCCAGTGTCGGAGTGTTCCGCATTGCCGACAGCTATTTAAAGCAGATGCGCAAATCCCGTCCGGATTCCGCGCTTCTCCAATTTCCTTTCGAAAATACAGCCCATGTCTGCCATTACGGTCCGCGCAGCCATGAGATGATACAATTTGTGTTGCGAAAGCTGGACGGCTGGCTTTCGCCAAACCAGATATTTACGATGAATTTACAGGAGGTTTCACCATGAGCAGCGAACCACATCCTACAGCCATCCTGACCGGAGCTTCCGGCGGCATCGGTGCCGCTATCGTCGCCGAGCTGCTCTCCCTCGGCTATCAGGTATATGGCATTGGCAGAGATTTCTCGAAAAAGGACTCCCCGAAGGCAACCGAATTCTTTCATCCGGTGGAGCTTGATTTGACCGACACTGCCGCCCTGACCGATTATCTTGTCCCTCTGCAAAAAAAGCATGCCGTCTCCCTGCTCGTCAACAATGCGGGTGTCGGTTACTTTGGTCTTCACGAGGAACTAAATTCTCGCAAAATCCATGAGATGGTAATGGTGAATGTTGAAGTCCCGATGCTGCTTAGTCAGTTATTTCTTCGGGATTTAAAGCAATTACGCGGACAGATCATCAATATTTCTTCGGTTACGGCACATAAATCCAATCCGCACGGCTGCGCATACGGTGCAACTAAGGCAGCATTATCCTCCTTTTCTTCCAGTCTTTTCGATGAGGCAAGAAAATACGGTGTCCGCATTACCGGCATCCACCCGGACATGACGGTGAGCAATTTTTACCGCAACGCCGATTTTGACACTGATGGCGATGTACAATGCAGTCTCACCCCGCAGGATGTCGCTTCCGCTGTCCGCTCCGTTATCACCGCACGGGACGGCATGGTAATCACGGACATTACCTTAAAACCGCAGCTGCATCGGCTGCACCGCAAATAAATTAAGGACAAAGAATCCTGAAAGAACAAAGAATCTCGCTTGCGAGATTCTACGCGCCGAGCGCGTGTTGCTTTAGCAACTTAA
>CAMALD010000207.1 GCA_945836355.1 uncultured Lachnospiraceae bacterium
GGACGGTGTACTGTATATCAACGATGAGATATACGAGGAGGATTATCTGAATGAGCCGATGCGCGGCAGCTATGGTCCGTTTACGGTGCCGGAGGGTCATTACTTTATGATGGGTGATAACAGGAATCATTCCTGGGATTCAAGAAAGTGGACAAATCACTATGTGGCAAAGAACAAAATATTCGGAAAGGCATGGCTGCGTTATGAGCCATCCATAGGTCTGCTGAAATAAACAATTCCATCGCCGGAAGGGCATCCTGAGGAGAGAAGCTATGGGGGAAGAATTATACTGGTATCGGATTTATGGCAATACTTTGTGCTCACAGATGAAATTTCCGCAGCTTCTTGCGACCGGGGAGCGGAAGGCGGACATTGAGGTTGTCATTATGCCTCTGGAGAGAAGGACGGAGAAGCTGACCGACTGCTTCGTGGATAAGGTGACGAAGGAAAGGATTTATTTTTGCAATCAGGTCGGAGTTTTTGAGATTACGGACGGCAGAAGAATTGCCATCTGTCCGAATTCGGATGTCAAGCCGGAAAAAATGATACCGTTTGTGCTCGGATACGGAATTGCAATGCTTTTCTGGCAGAGGGGGCTGCATGCGATTCATTGCAGCGCGGTCGAACAGGGCGGAAAAGCCGTATTGATTGCAGGAGGCAGCGGTTCGGGAAAATCGACGCTGACATCGCGCCTGCTGGAAAACGGATTTCGTTTGCTGACGGATGATGTTGCAATATTGCAGTGCAGGCCGGGTGAAAATGTGACAGTTTACCCCGGATTTCCGCAGCAGAAGCTGTGCAGGGATGCGGCGCTGCGAAATCAGCTGGATTTGACAGAGCTATGGTATATTGATGAGGACAAGGACAAATTTGCGGTTGCCAGGAGAGAGAATTTCTGTGACAGGGAAACGGTGCTTTGCGGCATTGTCTGTCTGGGGATAAATACACAAGGAGAGCAGGTAGAATGCTGTGAGTTGACAGGGCATGCGAAATTGATTGCCATTCTCGAGAATCACTTTCTGTTCCCGATGTTCCGGCAGAATCAGGTGTTTTTGCCGGAGGATATGGAGCGCTGCCTCTGGATAGCCCAATCGGTACCGGTTTATTCGATTCGCCGTCCGGCGGGCATCGACAGTACTAAAGACCAGATGCGTTATATACGGGAGCAGTTTATGGCTTGAGAGGTTCACGGTGGACCTGTGAGTGAAGGTGACAGGGGGATGGTGACATGTCGGCAATTTGGGGAATAATCTGCACGGACGGAGAAAAGGTGGATTCAGAGCTCGTGCGTTTGATGCGTGAGACGATGGGAAAATACAAAATTGACAGAATCGATAGCCTGGTCGGTGAAGGAGTGTATTTTGCCTGCGGGCATCAGTATTTAACGCCGGAGGCAAGGCTGGAAGAGCTGCCGTATCACGATGGTTCATGCGGCATCTATTTTACTGCGGATTGCATGATCGATAACCGTGAGGAGCTGCGAGGGCAGCTTGGCGTGCCGGATACGTCGGTGCCGGACGGCAGATTATGCTACCTGGCATATCGGAAATGGGGAGAAAGGTTTGTCGAGCATCTGCTTGGCATTTTTTCTTTTGCAATTTATGATGAAGCGAAACAGCAATTACTGGTCTATACCGACCATATGGGCAGCAGGTGCATCAATTATTGCCGATATGGGAATAACATTCTGTTTTCAACTACGTATGACCTGTTTTTGGCAGCTCTGCCGGAGGGACAGCCGGCGCTGTCGGAGAAGTGGATTGCCGGCTGTGAGGCTGAGCCGTCCGCCTGCATGGTGCTGTTTCCGGGACTGACACCTTACGAGGGGGTATATCAGTTACAGGCGGGAACCTATCTGAAGTTCGGGAAGGGGAAGGTTCGCAAAATACGGTATTGGAATCCGGTCAAAACCAGAAAGAAAAGAGGTCTGAGCGATGCGGCGTATCGGAAGCTTTTTGTCGATACGTTTTCTGCGTGTGTCTGTGATCTGCTGCGCCCCGGGGTGAAGGTGGCATCGACGCTTAGCGGCGGCCTGGATTCTTCCTCCGTGGTGAGTATTGCCGCACCGGTGTTAGAGAATCGTGGAGAAATCCTTCATACCTATACCTCCGTGCCGGATTATGATGAGGAGCTGGGATTGTCCGAGTATTTTGTGGCAGATGAATCAGCGGCGGTGCGAAAGACCGCAGAGTATTTTCCGAATCTTTGCTGTCATTTTATCGATTGCAGGGATGAGAGTGCATTGACACGTCTGGAGCGGCTGGTTGGCGGATATGGGTTCCCGCTGAAATCCGCGGTCAATCTGATGTGGCTGGATGAGACGGGCAAGCAGGCGGGGGAACAGGGCTGCACGGTTATTTTGTCCGGTCAGCATGGCAATGCCACGATTTCTTACGGAGATATATTTTCCCTTGCGTATCAGCAGGTACTGGCATTTCATCCGTTCAGAGCAAAAAGGGCGGTGGGAGAATTTCTCTGTCGGAATAGGTTGCATAAACAGAACTTCGTGAAAATGCTGAAAAGGGAAGCGAAGGAAAAACTCCATGTATTCCTTGGAGTGGTTCCGGCTTCGGAACGAAAAGAGAGCTATGTAAAGCAGGAGATTTTAAAGAAACACCGGATTATGCGCCGGCGCATGAGGAATGCCAGAAAGACGGGAAGCGGTCTGATGAACAGCCGCTCGCAGCAGAGACGAATTCCGTTTCAGCCGGATGAATTACAGCAGCTTGGCCTGTACAATACGCTGGACAGTCTGTTAAGCGGGGTCGTGGAGCGCGACCCTACCAGGGATAAACGCATCATAGAGCTGTGTATTTCATTCCCGACGACATGCTTTGTATCCGGGGCGAACGAGCGCAATCTGGTACGCGGATATCTTGAGGGCATTGTGCCGGAGCATATCCGGACCGATATCCGTCACCGCGGTGTACAGGGTGCGGATTATGTCAACCGCATCAACCGCACCTGGGCAGCCAGTCGGGAGATGGTATGCACCGCATTGAAAAATGAGAAGCTGGGGAAATATCTTGATGAGAAAAAATTACAGGAGATGCTGGAACGTTGTGAACATGCGGAAAGCTTTGCGAAAGAGGATGGGGAATTTCTGATTCATATGCTGTATACGGTGGCGCTGGGGATTTTTTTGCAGCAGCATTAAGCCAAAAGTCGTTTCCGGCATGAAAAGAAAAGACGGTGTGTTCCTTGCAGAACACACCGCCAAAAATCAATCCGGTACTACTTAATTACCTCAAATTCATCGCCGGTGGTATCGCCGCCGCTCGCGTAGCTCGCATAAAGGTCGCCGGTGTTCTTGTCTGTCCAAAGCTTATCGATTTCCTGGATATTTTTTCCGCCTTCAGCGGTCTTGTTGATGTTTAATTCCAGAATATCTGGATTTTTCCAAGTCTACATAATGAATGCCGTCCTTATTTTCAAAAAATAGGTTACAGTTGCTATGTTTTGAGGTAAGTTTACCACAAGGGGATTGTTTTGAAAAGGATTCTAACATATTTGTAAGAAATTTCTGACAAGGCGGTTGGGACGGTTGAAAACAGGATTTCTATGGTTGCTCTTTGGAAGAAAATAGGGTATAATAGGCAGGAAATCATGTCAATGCCGGAGGCAGCGATTGGAGGATGAATATGTTTCAGAGGTTTTACCCGGATCATTATGTGGAGTCGGCT